>NZ_JACDDD010000103.1 GCF_013817205.1 Polaromonas sp. | reverse complement strand
GGCCAAAACCCATCCAGTACCCAGACAATTCGACGAACGACACGCATCGGCCGCTGCGCGCCCCAAATCATGTGCTCATCGGACTACTGGTGAAATATCCGGGCTAAAGGGCTTGGGTACATCGGCGTTTTCTCGTTCTTCGGCTCGGCGCTGGCGCTTGTACTAACCATCGTGCTGCGCGGCGGCTCAGGAGTGCCTGCAGGATTGATCCTCCTGCCTGCACTTATATGTGTGCCGTGGTCGGTGTTTCTCACCGAACTGCTAAGTTTTCGCGGGAGCGAGCAAAGTGCGGTCTAGCCCTTTGAGGCGGCAAATCTAGGTCAGCAACGCCACCGCCCCAGAAAAGGTAAAAAACGCCAGCACCGTGGACAGCAAAATGATGCGCGCGATACGTCCGTTGTTGGCGCCAAATCGTTCGGCCAGCAGCGACACATTGCTGGCGCTGGGCAGGGCGGCCACCAGCACGATCACTGTCAGGGCAAAGGGCTGCAGCGGCACGCCCAGTTGGATCGCGCCAAGCCCCATCAACCCGACCAGCAGGGGGTGCAGGACCAGCTTGATCAGCGCGACGGGCACATAGTCTTTCAACGCAATGCTTTCCACGCTGTTCATCTGGGAGCGTGCCAGCACCGCACCTATGGTGAAAAGCGCCACCGGTGAGGCGGCATCGGCCAGCAGGGCGACAGTTTGCATCACCGGCCCTGGCAGAGCCAGTTGCAGACCCGACGACACGGCGCCCAGCACAATCGCCCACGGCATGGGGTTGAGCGCCACGCCGCGCAGCGCCTTGCGGGCCGCCACCTCTGCGCCGTGGGCATCGGCCGAATCCAGCCTTGACAGCGCAATACACAGCGAGCTGGTCACCAGCAGATCGACCACGATGGTGACGATGGCCGGTCCGGCCGCCTGCGCGCCCAGCAGGGCCACAAGCAGCGGCACGCCCATGAAACCGGTGTTCGGAAAAGCCGCCACCAGTGCGCCGAAGGAAGCGTCATTCCAGCGAATGCGCCGGTTGCGCGTGACGGCGATGGTGAAGGCCACCATGACCAGCGCGCAAAACAGGTAGACCGCCACGACACCGACGTCGAGCAGTTGCGCCAGTGGCGTGTTGGCGCCGAACCGGTACAACATGCAGGGCAGCGCGAAGTACAGCACAAAGGTGTTAAGGCCCGGAATTGCCGCCTGCGGCAGCAAGCCACGGCGCGCCGCGAGGTAGCCGCACAACACCAGCGCGAAGAAGGGAAAGGTGATGAGAAGAATGCTTAGCACAAGGCGTATTGTCGCTGCCAAGCTTTGCGGCAAGCTGACTGGCTATGATGCCCGCTATCCTGCTGTTTCCTCGAGCGCCACGATGCGCTGCCGCTGCAGGCTCCTGTCTCCCCGTTTTTTGCCTGCATGTCCCCACCTTCGCCCGATTTATCCACCGCCGGACTTAACCTTGCCCAGCAGGAAGCCGTCAATTACATGCACGGCCCCTGCCTGGTGCTGGCGGGTGCCGGCTCGGGCAAAACACGGGTGATCACGCACAAGATTGGCCGGCTGATCCAGGCCGGCCTGCCGGCGACCGACATCGCCGCCATCACGTTCACCAACAAGGCCGCCGCAGAAATGCGCGAGCGTGCCAAAAAACTGATTGGCGCGCCGGCACGCGGTGTGCTGATCTGCACCTTTCACGCGCTGGGCGTGCGCATGCTGCGCCAGGACGGCGCAGCACTGGGCCTGAAGCCGCAGTTCTCCATCCTCGACAGCGACGACGTCACCAGCATCCTGAAAGACGCCGGCGGCAGCACCGACGCGGCCACGGCGCGCCAGTGGCAGTGGACCATCAGCGCCTGGAAAAACAACGGGCTCAACGCAGCCCAGGCCGAAGCGCAGGCCAGTGGTGATGAAGAGCGGCTGATCGCCCGCATCATGGCGCGTTACGAGGAGCGACTGACGGCCTACCAGAGCGTTGATTTTGACGACCTGATCGGCCTGCCGCTCAAGCTGCTGCGGGAGCACGACGCGGTGCGGGACAAATGGCAAAAAGCCATGGGCCATGTGCTGGTCGATGAATATCAGGACACCAACGCCACGCAATATGAGGTGCTCAAGCTGCTGGTCGGCACGCGCGGCCGCTTCACCGCCGTGGGAGACGACGACCAGTCGATTTACGGCTGGCGCGGCGCGACACTGGATAACCTCAAGAAGCTGCCGGTCGATTACCCGACCCTGCGCGTGATCAAGCTGGAGCAGAACTACCGCTCGACCAGCGCCATCCTGCGCGCGGCCAACAACGTGATTGCGCCCAACCCCAAGCTGTTTCCCAAAACCCTGTTCAGCGAACTGGGCGAGGGCGAGCCGGTGCGCGTGGTGGACTGCGACAGCGAGGAGCACGAGGCCGATCGTGTGGTGGCGCGCATCCAGAGCCTGCGCGCCGAAGGCACTCTTCAGGCCGAGGGCAGCCAGCACAAAGAGTGGAAGGACTTCTGCGTGCTGTACCGTGCCAACCACATGGCCAAGCCGTTTGAAAAGGCCTTCCGCAAGGCCAACATTCCCTACAAGGTCTCGGGCGGGCAGAGCTTTTTCGACCGGGCCGAGATCAAGGACCTGTGCAGCTGGATGGTGCTGATGGTCAACAACGACAACAACGCCGCCTTCATTCGCGCCATCAAGACGCCCAAGCGCGGCATCGGCCACACCACGCTGGCTGCGCTGAGCAGCTTTGCCGAGCAGTACAAGCTGAGCTTGTTCGAGTCGCTGTTCGCCAACTCCCTGAGTGCGGTGCTGCCGGCCAAGGCGCTGGGCTCGCTGCATGAATTTGGCCGCTACCTCAATGACCTGGAGTACCGCGCCAGGCGCACGGTGGGCGCTGAAGATGCGCGCGCTTTTCTGACCGCCTGGCTCAAGGACATCGACTACGAAAAACACATCTACGACAGCGAGGACAGCGAAAACGTCGCCGCCGCGCGCTGGACCAATGTGATGGATTTTTGCGACTGGATGGCGCAGCGCTGCGGCGGGCAGATTGACGACACCAGCGGTGCCGTCATGGCAGCGGAAACCAAAACCATGCTGGAGGTGGTGCAGACGATTGCCCTGCTGTCGACCATCAGCGAGCGCGAAGGCGATCAGAACGTGGTGACCTTGTCCACCTTGCATGCGGCCAAGGGCCTGGAGTGGCCACATGTGGTGCTGGCTGGCGTCAACGAAGGCCTGCTGCCGTTCAAGCTGGATGACAAAAATGGCAACGAGAGCGGCAGCAACAGCGAGGAAAACATCGCGCTGCGCCTGCAAGAGGAACGCCGCCTGATGTACGTGGGCATCACCCGCGCCCAGCGCACACTGGCGGTGAACTGGCTGCGGCGCCGCAAGAAGGGCCGTGAGACAGTCGCCGGCGTGCCCAGCCGCTTCATTGCCGAGATGGGGCTGGACAAAACAACGACCCGGGAAGACCCGCGCGAGAAAATCAGGGCGCTGCGGGCCGAGTTTGCCAAACGCGCAGCCGACAGCGCCGAGGCCAACACCTTGGCCGAAGCAACCAGAGCCGCCGATTGACACGGACATACATGAAATTTCAACCTTACACCCGTTTTGCTATTGTTTTCATAGCTGTTGGCGCTTGCTGCATAAGGGCTGGAGCCCAAAATAATGCAAAGCCACCAGGCCCTGCGCCGCTGTCCGGCGCCTGTCTGACGGCAACACAGCTGACCGCCCCGCATATCTATGGCCAGTGGCGGGTAAACTTCACCCAGGCCCCCGCTGGCTTGCCTGCAGAGGCCATCATGCGCCTGGAAAGGCATGCAGAGTTCAGCGAGAGTGTGGCTGGCTCCGTCCTGCGCGATCTGGGCACGGCGAGGCCAGGGGGACATGCGCCCAGGGCGCAGCTCGCGGGCGATCTGGAAAACGGGTTTTTGACTCTCGACGAGTCTTCAAACGGCATCAGCATCACAGGCACCTGGAACGGTGAATTGGTCAAAGAATCATGCGGAAAAAAATTCACAGGCTTATGGAAAGACACCAGCGACAACGCACCACCGAATACACCGGAGGTGCCGTTCACCCTGGAAAAACTGCCGGGCTGGTAGCCGCTGCCTGTAGCCTGCTCGGCAGCCTGCTTCTTGCCGGCGGCCCGGTATACGCCCAAACCGCCGCGCCGGGCCAGACTGGCTGGCAGGCCTGCCAGGCCATGTCGGGAGATGCCACGGCGCAACTGGCCTGCTTCCGGTCCTGGGCGGACGCTCAGGCGTCAGCCTCAGCGCAGACTGTGCAGCCTGCCCCGCCTGCCACGGCGCCCTCGGTGCAAAAGACCGCAGGTGGACTGCAGCTTCCGGGTAAGGCGCCGGAGGCGCCCGACGGCAAACTCATCGGGTGCCGCGACACAAAGTACTCCGAGCTGTCGCGCTTCTGGGAACTGCAGCGCGGCACCGACTGCGACACCTTTGGCATCCGCGGCTACCGTCCCATCACGGTGGCGGGCGTGGTGTCAGACAGTGTCAATAACAACCCGTCGTCGCCAGCCCCAGGCCACAGTGTGGCCACCCCCTTCAGCTACGAGCGCTCGGAAGTACGGCTGCAGCTGTCGGTACGCACCAAGGTCGCCAAGGGTCTGCTGACCTCGGGTACAGGGGACGAAGCCGGCAGCGATTCGGTGTGGGTCGGCTACACGCAGCAAAGCTACTGGCAATTCTTCAACGGCAACATTTCGCGGCCGTTCCGCACTACCGACCATGAGCCGGAGGTGGTGTACATCTACCCGCACATGATCGACCTGCCGGGTGGCTGGAAGTACCGCCTGAGCGGTCTGGGGCTGAGCCACCAGTCCAACGGCCAGAGCCTGCCGCTGTCGCGCAGCTGGAACCGCGTTTACCTCATGGGGGCCGCCGAGAAGGATCTGGGTGGCGACTCCAGCCTGGGCCTGCAGGCGCGGATCTGGCAGCGCCTGCGCGAGTCCTCAGGCAGTGACGACAACCCCGGCATTTCCGACTTCATCGGCCGCGCCGAGGTGGCCGGCACCTGGCAGATCAACAAGCTGCACAGCCTGGGCATGACAGTGCGCCATTCCCTCAAATCCGATGCACGCGGCTCGGTCAAGCTTGAATGGATGAAAGCCTCGAAAGCCATCGCCGACAGCGCAGCCCTGCGTTACCACGTGCAGTTGTTCAGTGGCTACGGCGACAGCCTGATTGACTACAACCGCCGTCGCAACGTGCTGAGCGTGGGCCTGAGCCTGGTGGACTGGTAGAGCAACGGTGGCCGCTGTCAGAGGACTGACAGGCAGTCGGGAAGCTGCCCCGCAGGCAGGCTGGTCGCGCAGTCACACACTGGCCAGATGCAACCCTATTCGGCCCGCTGGAGTGACCCCATGAACCTGTGCCACGGCGCCCCGCGACCGACGCCCAGAAACGCGGCGCCCTTCCCCTCATGACGGATGAACTGTTGTTGATGTGGGGCTTCGTGGTGGTCGGCGTGCTGCTGATTGTCATCACCATGACCAGCTCCTTCGTCTCGCGCCTGCCGCTCAGCGCAGCCATGCTCTATCTCGCCGTAGGTGTGGGCATCGGGCCTGCAGGGCTGGGTCTGCTGGTGCTGGACCCCCTGCGCAATGCCGGCCTGATCGAGCGACTCACGGAGATCGCGGTGCTGATCTCGCTGTTCACCGCCGGCCTGAAACTTGAAATGCCGCTGAGTGACCGGCGCTGGCGCATCCCGGTTCAGCTGGCCACGGTTTCCATGGTGCTGACGGTGGGTGCCATCACGGCGCTGGGCTACTGGGTCATGGACTTGCCCCTTGGCGCTGCCGTGCTTCTGGGCGCCATCCTCGCACCCACCGATCCGGTGTTGGCCTCTGACGTCCAGGTGTCGGATCCAGGCGACCGGGATCGGCTGCGCTTCGGCCTGACAGGCGAGGGCGGCCTCAATGACGGAACCGCATTTCCTTTTGTGATGCTGGGCCTGGGCCTGCTCTCGCTGCACGACCTGGGGTCGGGCGGCTGGCGCTGGTGGGCGGTGGACGTGTTGTGGGCAGTGACGGGCGGCGTGGCCATCGGCTACTTGCTGGGCGCTCTGGTGGGTCGGGCCATCCTGTATCTGCGGGTCCACCATCGCGAAGCGCTGGGATCAGACGAGTTCATGGCGCTCGGACTGATCGCGCTGGCCTACGGGCTGGCGTTGATCTGTCATACCTACGGTTTCCTGGCCGTATTTGCCGCAGGATTGGCGCTGCGCCGCATCGACAATCCCGGGCCACCGGCCGGCCAGAGTGCGGGCGCCTCCGCCGAGGCCGCAAAAGCACCCGCCCACATGATGCAAGAGGTAGAGCGATTCAATGCCCAACTCGAGCGTTTTGCGGAGGTGGCTGTGGTACTGGTGGTGGGCGCACTGCTGATGGTGGTGGATTTTCAGTCCGAGGTGCTGTGGTTTGTACCGGTCCTGTTTCTCGTCATCCGGCCGCTTTCGGTTTACCTCGGCCTGCTCGGCACCCGCGTCGAGCGCTCACAGCGCCCGTTGATGGCCTGGTTCGGCATACGCGGCATCGGCTCCATCTACTACCTGATGTACGCCATCACCCACGAGCTGAAACCCGAGATCGCCGAGCGCTTGCTGTCCCTTACCTTGGCGGTAGTGGTGGCCTCGGTGATTGCGCACGGTGTGTCGGTCACGCCGCTGATGAAACGTTATGAGCAGCGCAAAGGCGGTGAGCAGCCGCCTTCAGATGCAGCAGATTAAAAAATGGCAGTGAAAGCGCGCCAGTTACCCCCCTGTCTAGCCTTCGCAGCGGCGCGGGCCAAATGCAAAACGCCCAGAACCCGAAAAGGGCGCTGGGGCGCATGAATACTGCTGGCCTGGGATGGAATCGACTCTCCCACTTCCTCCGGTCCGGACTCAAAAACGATCACTCCAGGAGTGGCCCCCGTCCGGCTACGACAGAGCTACCTTAGGCTGCACCTCGGCTCGCCCCGCAAGCTGTGCAAGAACCACCTCGAGTTGATCAAACTCCACCGGCTTCGTCAGGTGCTCGACGGGTCCCGCGTCCTTGGTCGGCTTTCGATCGTTCTCGCTTCCCCAGCCAGTGATTGCCACCAGCAACAGTTTCGAACCTGACGAAGTTGTGCGCAGGCGCCTGGCAACTTCGTAACCGTCCATTCCGGGCATGCCGATGTCCAGCAACACGATCTGGGGTTCGAATGTTCCACTTCGGCAAGCCCAGCAGTGTCGGAATAACAGGTGCTGGCGCATGACCGGGCATTCCGAGTAACGCCGAAAGAGCGATCGCTGCATCCACGTTGTCGTCAACCACAACGATGCGCCAAGTGCGTTTGCCTCGTTGAATCCCTTGCGGCGCGCTCGCAGCAGCGTTACCCCGCCCAACCTCGTACGCTGCGTTACCCGCTGATGCGGGTGGTGCGCACCAGAAATATGGCTCGCCGCAAGTGAGCTCAGTGCAGTGGCAGTGTGGCCCCTGCAACACCTGCGATGTGAGGGAATAATTCCAGAGCTGCCTGCAGGACAATTTACGCTTTACAGAGCAGCGTCTCTATAAGTTCCACTGTCACCGGCTTCACCAGATGCCCGTCGAAACCAGCCTGAGCGCTGCGACGCCGGTCGTTGGGGCTGCCATAGCCAGTGAGTGCGAACAATCTGGCTTTCGAGCCGAAGCGCTGACGCCATTCCCGGGCCGTTTCGTAGCCGTCCATTCCTGGAAGGCCGATGTCCAGGAAGACCAACTCAGGGTGAGGGTCGCGTGTACCCAGCGCCAGCGCCTGCGCCCCGTCATACGCTACGCTCACGCGCGCGCCCATCAAACGCAGGACTTCCGCCAGCGTCTCAGCAGCATCCACGTTGTCATCGACGACCAGAATTTCGGTGGCACCATTTGCTCCGCGTGGCGCGTCATGGCCCACCGCTGCGGGTCGGTCAGCTTCTACGAGGGGCAACTCCACGATGAACTCGCTGCCGCGACCCACACCTTCACTGCGCGCCTCCACACGGCCTCCGTGCAGTTCAATCAACGTCCTGACGAGCGTGAGGCCGATACCGAGCCCGCCTGGCGCCCGGTCGAGCGACCCGGGCACTTGCGTAAACAGGTCAAAGACCGCCTTCAACATCTCCTGCGGAATACCCGGGCCGTTGTCGCACACGCGCACTTCGACCCGCCCAGTTGTGCCGTCCACGTATACAACGAGGTCCCCACCGGGGTCCGTGTACTTCGCGGCGTTGGTCAAGAGATTCGAGAACACCTGGGTCAACCGTACGCGATCGCCGCTCACATGCAGAGCCTCTACGGCGCCAGCCAACCGAAAGTTGTGCCGCCGGCTGTCGATGAGTGGTCGGCTGGCCTCTACCGCTGCGGCGACCACCTCATGAATCGACAGGACCTCGCGACGCAACTCGATCAGGCCACGGCTCACTCGCGAGATGTCCAGCAGGTCATCCACAAGATGTGTCACTTGCTGCATCTGCCGGCCCATCACCGCCAACTGGCGGTCACGACGCACCACGTCTTGCGGGTCAGTCCGCTTAAGCACTTCGATGGCGGTGACGATGGGAGCAAGCGGGTTGCGCAGCTCGTGCGCGAGCATAGCCAGGAATTCGTCCTTTTGCTGGTGCTCCAGCCGCAGTTGCCGATTCAGCTCCGCCGCTGAGGCTCGCGCCGTATCGAGGGCCGTTGCGAGCTGATGCGCGCGCGCCGCAGCATTTCGCGCCTCAGCCGCATTGGCGTTGCCGATTCCCAGAGCTTGCTGCGCGCACAGAACTGCTGCAAGAAGCGGCAAACTCTCGAGCAGGTCATGCGGAAATGGGCAGGGGGCGTCGCATAAAAGCACGAACGCGCAGTCGCTTTCGACGCACGCACTCGCATGCCATTCACAGCCTTCGAGTTCGACGCTTCCCTCCGGTCGAACCTCGTGCAGGCAGCGATGCAAAAAGGTGCGCCAGGAGCGTCCCGCGACGTGCGTTTTGCGCATTCCGGGCGCGGGCAGAAAGACGCCAAGCTCCGGGTCCTTCACAAGAAGAAGCAAATATTTTGCGCCAATCACCTTTGCGAGCGCCTGCGCGGCTTGCTCACGTCCCGCCTCGCTGGTTAACGCGTCTATCAATGGCCGCGGTGAATGCGGCATGCGTCACTCAGGCAGCACGCAGACAACCGCAGTGCAGTTGTGAAAGCCGCCGAATTGACCTTCGGCCCGCGCGATCTGCCCATAGGTATTGCACCCTACGAAACCCGCAGGCTCCAGCAGGTTTGCACACGCCTGCAATTCGTTCTCAAATGCCCGTCCAAGGCGCAAGCGCGTCGCCACGCAGTCAAAAACGAGAGCCGCCGCTGGCTTATTTCCCGCGAGCGCACGCAGGGCAGATTCAGTGGCCTGCTGTGCAGCTCGCACGGCTGACTGGGCGTCTGTTTTCATGATGTGCACAACGGAGCCCTCAGGTACAGCGGCCGCGCATTGAATCGAGCCGTTTTCGCCAATAGACAGTGGCACGCGCAACCGATAACCTCCGGCTGAGCGGATCCCCAGGACATTGTGTAGGAAGAAGGGCAGTGGGTCGGAGGTGTCTAATTCCTGACCCGTGCTGCGAGCGTACTCCCGGATCGCTTCGAGTGCGGGGGCCCCGTTCAGGCCGATCAAGTGCGTCCCCTGTGCCTCCGTGACCCGCATGCCGTCGCTGGCGGGCTCCCATCCATGCGACACACCGATTCCAATCGGTTTTGTCGACAATATCTCAAGCGCTGAAACAGCATTGTTGTACGACCGCGCTCCCGCGAATACGTGGGTGGCCTGAAACTGGCCATCGTCACCCGCTCCACCACCAAAAAATCGGTAATCGCCCTGGGTTTGGAGCGTAAGCTCTTCGACGAGTGCATCCGTGTGGCCGGCCAGCGCATCCGTCATCACCAGAGCACTGTGATGGTTAGGCGCGGACGAACCAATACCGCGGAATCCCTCCACCAGCTGGCGAGCCGCTGTTTGTGCGTTTTCGCTCACGCCCTGGCCCAGGCCGACGGCGAATTTCATGTCTGAATTGCGGATGCCCAAAGCAGACACCTGGCCCTCTCCGCGGCCGCTGTTGGTGAATTCCCCGGCCGACGAAGAACCCGCGATCACTTGTGTTCCTGCTTCGTTCGCAAGCGCTTGAAGAAGCGCGTCGTAGTCATGCTGTGCGGAGGCAAATACGATCACAGCATCGGCAGGCATGCCGTTAAATGCGGCGCGTATGGCTTGTCCAAGTTCCGCGCCCGCAGTGGCGCTATCTGCAGTTTCTGTGAGGGCAATGTGGGTCTGGGTTGTGGGCATGGCGCAAGGTAAAGTTCAGGTCGATAGTCTGCCCGGGAACACTACGGCACGGCGTAAGACCAAGCTCGACCGCAGGGTCGGCGCGGTCCTACATATGCAACCGCTTCCACTGCGACCGGAATTGATAAGTTCCTCCCGGTCGCAAGCACCTACTTCAAACGGGGATGCGGACAAAAACTTGGACTAGCGCGCTGGCGATGCAACTCAATCTTCAACCGTGGACTTCCTCACAATGATTGGTATGGCGGCAGGGGGCAGGTCAGTGGCCCCGGGGCGAATGCTCGCTTATGCGCTGGACGATGCGCTGCTGGAGGTTCGAAAAAATGAGCAGCCGATGGCCCTGACGGCCCCAAAGATGTGAGGGCGCCTGGATCCAGTAAATAGACTCCCAGCAAGCGCAACTGCAAGCTGAGACATGGCCGCGCTTCACCGAGAGCCAGTGCTGGTTGGCCCGGAGAGCCCTTAGGACTTATCCGTTGGAGAAAACAGCTCGGTCATGAACTGCGTAGATTTCAATCCCGTTCCGGTTAGCAAAACCACCGTGGTGTCGGCTGGCTTGATCACACCCCTATGCATTAAAAGGTCGTATGCAGCAGCCGCAGTGGCGGAAGTAGGTTCTGGGTAGAGGCCCATTCGGCTTAGTGAACGAACTGCTGCAATGATTTGCTCTTCGGTCAGCGCCAACGTTGACCCCCCCGTTTCACGGATAGCCGACAGCAGCTGAGGCAAGCGTATCGGTTTACGAATCGCGGTTCCCTCGGCGATTGTGGGCTTCACCATGCGCTCGATGGCTTGGTCAGCCCCGCCGATGAAGCTCGCATCAATGGGTGAACAGTTAAGCGGTTGGGCCGCATGCAATCGTGGCATTCGAGTAATTTGCCCCGCACGAAGCAACTCACTAAAGCCGATATAGCAACCAAGGAC
>NZ_JACDDD010000021.1 GCF_013817205.1 Polaromonas sp. | reverse complement strand
CCACAGCTTTGCCACCCATCTTCTGCAGTCGGGCACCGACATCCGCACAGTGCAGGAGCTATTGGGCCACTCCGACGTGAGCACCACCATGATTTACACCCACGTGCTCAAGGTCGCGGCGGGCGGTACGGCGAGCCCGTTGGATGCGCTGGCGGCTCAGCCGCTATCAATTCAGTAGCTGCTGGCGCCCGTATTCAGAGGGCTGGGGCATGATTTCATGCCTGAACAAGCGCCGCCGAAAGTTTGCCCGAGAAAACCTCGCTGGTATTCGTGCATCAAATCGCCCTCCAGCCCCCGCCCCACAAGCGCAGGCAGCTATCAAATAGGTAGCAAAAGAGGCGCAAGGTCAATGCCAAACAGCCCCCGGGCAAATGCGCAGGCGGCGTAGCGACCCGCACCGTTGAATCGTTGGTCATTTGACAATGCGTACGTTTATACGTACTATTTAAACCATCTCTCAAAGGAATAATCAATGCACACCCTGACAGCCAGCGAAGCGCGCGCGAACCTGTACCGGCTGATGGATGAGACCGCGGCATCTCATGAACCCATCATCAT
Organism: Polaromonas sp.; assembly: GCF_013817205.1. Classification (GTDB taxonomy): domain Bacteria; phylum Pseudomonadota; class Gammaproteobacteria; order Burkholderiales; family Burkholderiaceae_C; genus Polaromonas. The sequence continues at coordinate 47,618 of NZ_JACDDD010000021.1, read as the reverse complement.
TTCCGGAAAGCGCAGCAATGCAGTGCTGCTCTCTACCGGAGACTGGAGCGCCATTCAGGAGACGCTTTACCTGCTTTCCGTGCCGGGTATGCGCGAATCAATCAAAACGGGCATGGCCGAACCGCTGGCAAAAAGTTCGAAAACACTCAAGTGGTGAATTGGGACATTGCTTATGCCCGGCAAGCCTTGAAGGATGCCAGGAAGCTCGCCGCAAGCGGCCTCAAACCCAAAGCGCAGGAGATTCTGGCGGTTCTGGCCGGCGACCCGTTCCAAAACCTACCACCTTTCGAGAAACTTGTCGGTGACCTTGCCGGTGCTTACTCACGCCGCATCAATATCCAGCACCGTATCGTCTACGAAGTGTTTGCCAAAGAGCGAACCGTTCGTGTTTTACGCATGTGGACGCACTATGAATGAGGCCCTCCTCTTGCACTCTGCCAGCAGCGACGTACCTAAAGCAGCCCTGCCCCGGGCAAAAATATAGTCGGCGGCTCAGGTGCATCGGGCGCCGTTGGTTCGACCCCCGCAGGCGGCGCGGGCTCGGCCTTCTCCACCGGCATGCGCAAATCGTCCAAATAATCACGCGCAATGTTGACGGTGCTTTTGACGCCCACCGATTCAAAGCGTCTGGCCAGCCACTCCTTGCCACACAGCACGCCGAGGTCGCGCAGCGCGTGGATCAGGCTCCTGTCAGTGGACGACTTGGTATTGGCGGTGAATTTTTCGAGGGCCTGGCCGCCGTCGATGCGGTGCATCAGCACGTCCTTGTAGTGCGCCGGGTCGAGCTTGCCCTCGGCCAGCAGGCGTTTGACAAAATCGATGGCGCGCATCTCGGCAATCAGGGCGGCATTGAAGGTGATCTCGGTGGCGCGGTCCATGATCTCGGCGGGTTTGGTGGGCAGCTCTTTGCGCTGGATCGGGTTGATCTGCACCAACACGATGTCGCGGCTGTCGCAGTGGTAGATCAGCGGGTGAATCGCCGGGTTGCCAGAGTAGCCGCCGTCCCAATACGCCTCGCCATCAATTTCAACTGCCTGAAACACCATGGGCAGGCAGGCCGAGGCCATCACCGCGCTGGCGGTCAGCCGCTTGCCGGAAAACACCTCGGCCTTGCCGCTGGCCACGCGGGTGGCGACCACAAACACCTTGGGCGTGGCCGGGTGGTGCGCGGCGGCCAGGCGCTCGAAGTCCACCTGCTTTTCAAGAAAGTCCTTCAGCGGGTTGATGTCAAACGGATTGCGCTGGTAGGGCGACAGCGCGTTGGACCAGTAACGCGTCATCGCGTCGGTCCAGGGCTTGCTGGACCAGTTGCCCCCGCCCATCAGGCCGAACAGGATGCCGAAGGGCGCCTGCTGCAGCTTGCTCATGGACCGCGACACGGACGACGACAGCGCGCCCATGTCAACAATGCCGTTCCAGAAACTGTCCAGCGCCTGGCGCGCGGCGTCATGCCGCTCGGCGCGCGGCTTGCCTTGCGCCAGGGCAAAGCCGTGCGCCAGCGCCACCGCGTTCATGGCGCCGGCGCTGGTGCCGCTGATGCCTTCAAGGTCCAGCCGCCCGTCCTCAAGCAAGGCGTCGAGCACGCCCCAGGTGAAGGCGCCGTGCGAGCCGCCACCCTGCAGCGCCAGGTTGATGCGCGGCGCGGTGTCATCCGGGGGGGTAGCAACTTCGGGAACAGCAGGCAGGTCCATGGATTGAGCTTAGCAAGAAACAGGCGCGCACTAAAATTAACCAGCATCCCGCCCTTGCCCCACCCCAGCACCATGAAATACCTGACGGCTTACCCCGCTTCCCTGCAAAGCCAGGTGCGGGAGCTGGTCGCGCAAGACCGGCTGGGCGCGCTGCTGCAGCAAAAATACCCTGCCATCCACGGCATACGCACCGACCGGGCGTTGTACGACTATGTGATGGACCTGAAGAACAGCTTTCTGCGCAACGCCGAGCCGCTGAGCAAGGTAGCCTTCGACAGCAAGCTGCATGTGATCGCGCACGCGCTGGGCACCCACACCACGATCTCGCGGGTGCAGGGCAACAAGCTCAAGTCAAAACGCGAAATCCGCGTGGCCACGCTGTTCAAGGCGGTTCCGCCGGAATTCCTGCGCATGATCACGGTGCATGAGCTGGCCCACATCAAGGAAAAGGCGCACGACAAGGCCTTCTACCAGCTCTGCACCTACATGGAGCCGCAGTACCACCAGTTCGAGCTGGATCTGCGCCTGTACCTCACCCATCTGGATGCGGGTGGCGCCACGCCCTGGCCCGCGGCTTCTGGTTTGCTATAAATTCAGGAGCTATTCACGCCCACCGGACGGGGGCTGGAAGCCGAAAAGGCTTGTAACTGCAGCGACTCAGGGAACCAAGCCCATAGCGTGCATATAGGCCGGGTGCACCATCAAGTCGTCCCAGCCATGGGCGGGGGTGACCGGCAGCAAGTCAAGCCGGCGCAGCTCGCTGGACTCCAGCGGCTCCCACTGGCCCTTGAGCAGGCCTTCCGCCATGCCGCCGAGCAACTCGTCCACCGCCTCGCCGCCATCGACCGACTGGTTGCACAGCAGCACCATGTCGCAGCCGGCGTTGAGTGCGGTGATGGCCGCTTCGGTGTAACTGACTTGCTTGCCGTCAATCAGGCGGGCGCCGGCCATGCTGAGGTCGTCGCTAAAAATCGCGCCGCCAAAGCCGAGCTGGCCACGCAGGATGTAGGTCAGCCACTGCTCTGAAAAGCCAGCGGGGCGCGCATCCACCTTGGGGTAAATCACATGCGCCGGCATCACGCTGGTCAGGGTGGTGTTGAGCCAGTCGTAAGGCGCCGCATCGTCGGCCAGAATGGCTTTCAGGCTGCGCCGGTCCACCGGGATGTCGGTGTGCGAATCGGCTTTGACAAACCCATGGCCGGGAAAATGTTTACCGCAGTTGGCCATGCCGTTTTGCAGCAGACCGTGCATCAGGCTTTTGGCCAGCAGGGCCACCACGCGCGGGTCGCGTGCAAAGGCGCGGTCGCCGATGACGCTGCTTTCACCAAAGTCCAGGTCCAGCACCGGCGTGAAACTGAAGTCCACACCGCAGGAACGCAGCTCGGCGCCCAGCACGTAGCCGCAGGCGGTGGCGGCATTGGTCGCGGCCAGCGCGTCCTTGAGCCACAACTCGCCGAGCGCGCGCATGGGTGGCAGATGCGTGAAACCGTCGGTGCGGAAGCGCTGCACCCGGCCGCCTTCGTGGTCCACACAGATCAGCAGATCCTTGCGGACTTTCTTGATCTCGGCACACAGCGCGCTCAGTTGGGCGCGGTTTTCCCAGTTGCGGGCGAACAGGATGATGCCGCCGGTCAGCGGATGTTTCAGGCGCTGTTTGTCGGTCTTGCTCAGGCTCAGGCCGGCGATGTCGATGATCAGGGGGGCGTGTTGGGTCATGGGACGGTCTCGGGTTACTATGAATTTGATAGCTACTTACGCTTGTCCGGTAAGGGCTAGAGCTGGTTTTGTTCAACGACCACAAAGCTAGCAGCGTAATCGGTTTCGTCGGTGACGGTGACGTGGGCCGTCAGGCCTTTCGCCTCGAACCACTCCTTGAGCACACCGTGCAGCACGATTTCGGGCTTGCCACTGGCCGCCTTGGCGATTTCGCAGTTGCGCCAGGTCATCGGCAAACGCATGCCCAGGCCGATGGCCTTGCTGAAAGCTTCCTTGGCGGAAAAACGCGTGGCCAGGTAGCGCAGGCCGCGCTCTGGCCAGCGCGCACTGCGGGCTTGCCAGGTTGTAAATTCAGCGTCGCTGAGAATCTTCTGCGCAAATCGCTCGCCATGGCGCTCGAAGCTTGCGCGCACGCGGCGTACGTCGCAAATATCAGTACCAATCCCGTAAATCATTCTGGCGAAAATCCGCCGTCGATGCAGCGAAGGTAAGCAGCAACGGTGGCACTGTAGCCGAGCTCCAGCGCATCGGCGATCAGCGCGTGGCCGATAGACACTTCGAGCACGCCCGGAACCGCATGCAGGAATGCTGCGAGGTTGTCGCGGTTCAGATCGTGCCCGGCATTCACTCCTAAATTAATAGCAGCTGCCGCCCGTCCGGCAAGGGCAAACTGCTCAAGAACCTTTCCCTTTTCAGCCGTGCCCCAGGCCCGGGCATAGGTCTCGGTGTAGAGTTCCACGCGGTCCGCGCCCACCTCTTTGGCGGCGGCCATAGCTTCGGGCAGCGGGTCCATGAACAGGCTGACACGAACACCGCGCTTGTGCACCTCGGCTATCAGTGGCTGCAGGCGCGCCGCGTCATCGGGAAAGTTCCAACCATGGTCGCTGGTGAACTGGTTCTCGCCGTCGGGCACAAAGGTGCACTGGTGCAGCGGCAGGCCGCGCGCCGACAGGTTGCGCACAAACTCCATCAGGTTCTGCAAGGGGTTGCCCTCAACATTGAACTCGCGGTCCGGCCAGTCCTTCATCAACGCAGCCAGTTCGTAAACATCGTCCTTGCGGATGTGGCGCTCGTCAGGGCGCGGGTGCACGGTGATGCCCTGAGCACCGGCTTCGAGACACAGCTCAGCGGCGCGCAGCAGATCGGGAATGCCGAGATGCCGGGTATTGCGCAACAGGGCGACCTTGTTGATATTGACCGACAGCGCGGTGCGGTGGCGGGGGGCTGGGGCGTGCACGGGGGACATAAGCTTGCCTTGATAACGCAGACTAGAAAGCCTGCAGATCGATCATCATCTGCCGGGTTTTGAGAACCTTCACATCGCAATGGTAGTGCAGCAACGCGCGCAGCTGGGTTTTGAGCTGCGGCAGGTATTCCACGCAGGCACGCACCGTGTCGGTAAAGGGCGCGTCGTCGGCCAGCGAAGCCTGCAGTTCCAGCCACTGCGCGCCGCGCAGGCTGGCGCGGTCATCGTCGTGCGCTTCGCGCAGGCCGGATTCGGCGACCAGCACATAAGGCGTCTGCAATTCCAGCGGCGCCAGCGTCGCGGTCTGGGCGTCCAGCGTCGGCAACAGGCCAATGTCGCGCAACAAGCGCAGCTCAAAGGCGCGAAGCGCCACCTGCAGCGTGTCGGCGCTCTGGCTGGCCAGCAGTTGCACCGTCGCGGCATAGGCGTCGAACAGCACCGGGTGCGGGTCGTCACGCGCCAGCAGGCGCATCAGCAACTCGTTCAGGTAATAGCCCGAGAGCAGTGCATCACCCGTCGGCATCACATGCCCGCCCTGCCATTCGGCACTGCGTAACATGCGGATCTCGGCGTCCCCGCCGAAGGCCACATGCAGCGGCTGCAGCGGCAGCAGAATGGGCCGGAAATTCGAGCTTGGCTTCTTGGCCCCACGCGCCACCAGCGCGATGCGCCCGTAGCTGCGCGTGAACACCTCGAGGATCAGGCTGGACTCACTCCAGTCGTAGCGGTGCAGGACGTAGGCGGGTTCGTCGCTAATGCGTTTCGTGGCCAAGATGATTTTTCAGAGGAAAAAGCTGCAGCACTTCGCGCAACCAGCGAAAGAAAATCCAGGCCGGGGCCGCGGAACCGGCTTTGCCGGGCCGCAGGCGCAGCGCCCCCTCGGGGGGCAGGGAGCTACACGCAGTGAGCGACCGTGGGGGCCAATCATTCATACCCGAACGTTCTGACGCGGGCTTCATCGTCCGCCCAGCCCGAACGCACCTTGACCCAGATTTCAAGAAACACCTTGCCACCGGTCAGCGCTTCCATTTCGTGGCGCGCCTCTGTGCCTATGCGTTTGAGCTTCTCGCCCTTCTCGCCAATGATCATGCCCTTGTGGCCGTCGCGCTCGACCACGATGGTGGCGGCAATACGGCGCAGCTCGCCCTCCTGCTCGAACTTGTCGATGATCACGGTCGAGGTGTAGGGCAATTCATCACCGGTCAGGCGAAACAGCTTTTCGCGGATGATCTCGGCGGCCATGAAACGTTCGCTGCGATCGGTCAGCTCGTCGGCGCCATACATCCAGGGCTGAGGCGGCAGGTATTTTTCGCAGATGCCGAACAGCCGGTCCACATCCTTGGTGTTGTTGGCCGACATCGGCACAAATTCGGCGAAATTGTGGCGCTCCTGCATTTGCTTGAGCCACGGCGCAATCTCAGCGCGCCGGTGAATCAGGTCGAACTTGTTGGCCAGCAGAATGGCCGGGGTGCCTTCCGGCAGCAGCGACAGCACCTTGTCATCGGCCTGGTTGAACTGGCCGGCCTCGACCACAAACACGATCAGGTCCACGTCGTTGACGGCGCCGACCACCGTCTTGTTCAGTGAGCGGTTCAGCGCATTACCGTGCCGGGTCTGGAAGCCCGGCGTGTCGACAAACACGAACTGCGTGGGGCCCACGGTGCGCATGCCGGTGATGCGGTGGCGGGTGGTCTGGGCCTTGCGCGAGGTGATGCTGATTTTTTGCCCCACCAGCGCGTTAAGCAGCGTCGATTTGCCGACGTTGGGTTTGCCAACAATCGCGATCAACCCGCAGCGCTGGCCTTCGACCGGTGGCGCATTGTTGGCCCGGGAGCTCATGGCCCGGGCCAGCATGGCTTCGAGTTCCGCGTCCTGCGCGGGCAGGTCAGCGCCTGCTGCCTCAGCCGGAAGGGCGGCGGCCGAGGCCACCGGGCGGGCGGGTTTTTTGGAGGTTTTGTTGCCTGGGGTCATGTCGGGTGCCTGTTGGCGGCTGCACGGGCAGGCGCCGGGTTCTTCAGTCGAGCGTCTTCACGTAGGCCAGCATGGCAGCTGCGGCCGCCTGCTCACCGGCACGGCGCGAGCCGCCTATGCCGCGTTCGGCGCGCCCGTATTCGCTGATTTCGCATTCCACATCGAAGGTCTGCTTGTGGGCCGCGCCCAAGGTGCCGACCACGCGGTAGATCGGAAGATTCATTTTGCGGCCCTGCAGCCATTCCTGCAACTCGGTCTTGGGGTCCTTACCGATGGCCTGCATGGTGGGGTTGATCTCCACGGCGCTGAACAGCCGGCGCACCAGCTGGTCTGCCTTGACAAAACCGGCGTCGAGGTAAACCGCGCCTATCACCGCCTCCAGCGCATCGGCCAGGATGGATGGCCGCTTGTGCCCGCCGGACTTGGCTTCGCCTTCGCCGAGGCGCAACAGGGTCGGCAAGCCGAGCTGAACCGCGAGCTGGTGCAGGGTATCTTGTTTGACGAGGTTGGCGCGCACGCGTGACAGGTCGCCTTCAGGCAACTCGCTGAGCCGTTCATAGAGCAGCCCTGCCACGGCAAGATTGAGCACGGAGTCACCGAGAAACTCGACGCGTTCGTTGTGGTCCGCCGAAAAACTGCGGTGGGTCAAGGCCTGCTGCAGCAGCCGGGGATCGGAGAAGTCATGTTCCAGGCGCTTTTGCAGCGACTGGAGATCGGGGCTCAAGGGGGCACTGGCACGCACTTACTTGGAACGGCCGGCGTACTTGATCAGCAGGAAAGCAGGTCCCGCGATATGGATTTCCTTGTTATAGGCAAAGCTGACAACGGTTTTGTCACCTTCCTTGGTGATTTCAAGGTCTTTTCCAGTGATTGACTTGATGTCGTCGATCTGCGCAGCCTTGTCGAAAATGCTACGGACCTCCGGGACCGAAGCGCCTTCCTTGGCTTTGGTGGCGGCCTTGGTGATGGCCTGAAACTCCACCACGGTGGGAAAAGCCTGGGCGCCAATCAAACCGGCAAATGCCAGTACGCCGACCACAAACAGGACGCCGATGATAGAAATGCCACGTTGTTGTTTGTTCATGTGTTTCTCCGCTCCAGTGTTGTTGTGCAGCCGGCTAGTCAATTTTGCCAATCCGCTTCAGACTACCAAAATTCATCCAAACCAAGAAGGCCTTGCCCACGATGTTCTTTTCGGGAACGAACCCCCAATAACGAGAATCCAGCGAGTTGTCACGGTTGTCGCCCATCATGAAGTATTGCCCCTCGGGCACCTTGCAAACCACGCCCTCGCTACTGTAACGGCAATTCTGCCGGTAAGGGAAGTCGTCTGCCCCCGCGATGAACGACGGACGGTCCACATCATTGAGCAGGCGGTAGGTCTTGCTGCTGCTGGTCTCCTGAAACTGCTTGGCGTAACGCAGCGCGTCTTCATCAAAAAAATCGGCCAGCGGCACTTTGGGAACCGGTTTGCCATTGACGGTGAGTTTCTTGTTCAGGTAGGCCACTTCGTCGCCGGGCACGCCCACCACCCGTTTGATGTAGTCCAGGCTGGGTTTGGGCGGGTAGCGAAACACCATCACGTCGCCACGCTGCGGAATGTTGTTGTCCAGGATCTTGGTATTGATCACGGGCAGGCGCACACCGTAGTGGAATTTATTGACAAGAATCAGGTCACCGATCAGCAGCGTCGGGATCATGGAGCCGGAGGGGATTTTGAACGGTTCGAACAGGAACGAACGCAGCAGGAAAACCACCACAATCACCGGAAACAGGCCGGCGGTCCAGTCCAGCCACCAGGGCTGCATCAGCAACCGGTTGTGAGCTTCGGCGGTGTGATTGTCGACCTGGGTGATGCCCTGGGCGGCAAGCTCGGCGCGGCGCTGTGTGGCCTGCACCTGAAGAGCGGCCGCAGCCTTGCGGCGCTGCGGCCAGAAATAGAATTTCTCGGCCAGCCAGTACAGCCCGGTGACCACGGTGGCCAGGAACAGCAGCAACGCAAAATTGCCTTCGACGACGCCGAAATACCAGGCAGCGCCGTAACCGACAAACACAGCCAGCACCACTGCGGTCAGTGAACTCATAAAACCAGACATTATTCTTCTACCTGCAGGATGGCCAGGAAAGCCTCTTGGGGCACTTCAACCGAACCGATTTGTTTCATGCGTTTCTTGCCGGCTTTCTGTTTTTCAAGAAGCTTTTTCTTGCGGGAAATATCGCCGCCATAACACTTGGCAATCACGTTTTTACGTAGCGCCTTGATTGTCTCACGCGCAATGATGTTGGCCCCGATGGCGGCCTGGATTGCCACGTCGAACTGCTGTCGCGAAATGATCTCGCGCATCTTGCCCACCACCGCCCGGCCGCGGTAGGCCGACTGGCTGCGGTGAACAATGATGGACAGGGCGTCGACCTTCTCGCCGTTGAGCAGGATATCCACCTTGACCACGTCGGACGCCCGGAACTCCTTGAACTCGTAGTCCATGGAGGCGTAACCGCGCGAGACCGACTTGAGCTTGTCGAAGAAATCCAGCACGATCTCGCCCAGCGGCATTTCATAGGTCAGCATGACCTGCTTGCCGTGGTAGGCCATGTTGAGCTGGACGCCACGCTTGACGTTGGCCAGCGTCATCACGGCACCCACATAGTCCTGCGGCATGTAAAGATGCACGGTCACGATCGGCTCGCGGATCTCGTTGACCTTGCCGCCGTCGGGAATCTTCGAAGGGTTCTCGACCATGATGACCGTGCCGTCGGTCTGTAGCACTTCATAAACCACGCTGGGCGCGGTGGTGATCAGGTCCTGGTCGAACTCGCGTTCAAGCCGCTGCTGGACGATTTCCATGTGCAGCAGGCCCAGGAAACCACAACGAAAACCAAAGCCCAGCGCCTGGCTGACTTCCGGCTCGTAGTGCAGGGAGGCGTCGTTGAGCTTGAGTTTTTCCAGCGCGTCGCGCAAGGAGTCGTACTCGCTGGCTTCGGTCGGGTACAGGCCGGCAAATACCTGGGGCTGGATTTCCTTGAAACCCGGCAGGGCCTCGGTGGCCGTCGCGGCCGCGCCGCCTGTGCCTGGCTTGATTAGAGTGACGGTGTCACCCACCCGGGCCGCCTGCAGCTCCTTGATGCCTGCAATGATGAAGCCCACCTCACCGGCCTCCAATGAATTGCGGGGCTCGGTATGCGGCGTAAAAACGCCTAGCTGATCTGCGTTGTAGGTCGCTTCGCTGGCCATGAGCTTGATGCGCTCGCCTTTGGCCAGCCTGCCGTCCACCACGCGCACCAGCATGACCACGCCGACATAGGCGTCATACCAGCTGTCGACAATCATCGCGCGTAGCGGGCCGTCTGGATTGCCACGGGGCGGCGGTATTCTGGCAATGACCGCTTCCAGGATTTCGTCGATGCCCATGCCGGTCTTGGCGCTGCAGGGGATCGCATCGGTGGCATCAATACCGATGACCTCTTCGATTTCCTGCTTCGCGTTATCTGGATCGGCCTGCGGCAAATCCATCTTGTTGAGCACCGGCACAACGGTCACGCCGAGGTCGAGTGCGGTGTAGCAGTTGGCCACCGTCTGCGCTTCGACGCCCTGGCTTGCGTCTACCACCAGCAGTGCGCCCTCACAGGCCGACAGTGAACGACTGACTTCATAAGAGAAGTCGACATGGCCCGGCGTGTCGATCAGGTTGAGGTTGTAAATCTGGCCGTCGAGTGCCTTGTATTTGAGCGCAGCGGTCTGCGCCTTGATGGTTATCCCACGCTCCTTTTCCAGATCCATGGAATCGAGCACCTGAGCACTCATCTCGCGGTCCTGCAAACCACCGCAACGCTGGATGATTCGGTCAGCGAGCGTGGACTTGCCGTGATCAATGTGCGCAATGATCGAAAAATTTCTGATGTGATTCATCAACGGGAACGCCTAAGTGCTTGAAAGTATTGCGAAGAGCGCGAGGCACATTCGCCAAAGACATAAAAAAGGGCGCGTCACTTGTGACGCGCCCTGAACCAACAATCTATGGCAACTGCGATAGTTGGAAGCTTCATTGTAGGCAAAAAGCCCGCGACGCATAGCTTCGAAATTGCCAAATTCATCTCGTTGCAGGGCTGCAACATGAAACTTATGCACAACTTATTAACATTTTTAGCAGGAAGGCTCTGGACAACTTGTGGGTGATCTGTGGATCAGCAGTGTATGGAGTGAATTCGTGCCAGGAGCAGGTTTTTTTTGGCATCTATATATTGAAATTCGGCCAAATCTTGCCTCTATTCTACTCAAACTGGTCCTTAGTCCGATTTAAATGTTAGCAACCGCAAACTTTTTTGGAGCGCGAGAAAATAAAAAAATATTTTTTCGGGTGAAAAAAGCGCAGCTTCCAGACAAAACCCCAACCCCTGACAGGGTATGGGGGCTGGGGAGCAGGGCATGGCGGCCCAGTGCAAACAAGCTTGGTGGTTATCGCGTGGGGCGAATCAGGGCGTATTGCGTCCACTCGCTGCGCCGGAACAGCACATTGATGGCTTTGCCTTTTTCATTTTTGGCCAACGCGGTCTCGAAGTCTTTCACGTTGCTGATCTCGGTGTTGGCAATGGCCAGGATCACGTCGCCTTCGCGCAGCCCGGCACGAGCGGCAGCGCCCTCGCTGGCATCGACCTTGACGCCGCCCTTGAGTTTGAGCTCTTTCTTGAGTGCGTCGGGCAATTCACTGACCATCAGTCCCATGGCTTGTGCGGGACCAGCCATCGGCGGTTTGGCCTCGGGCGCCTGCGACCTGCGAACCGGTTTTTCTGCCTCGACTTCGCCGATGACGACGCTCAGGTCGCGTGTGCTCCCGCGCCTGAAAACGGTCACGGTGGCTTTGGTGCCAGGCTTCACGTTGCCGACCATCCGAGGTAGATCCATCGCCTTGTCAATGGTCTTGCCTTCGAACTTGGTGATGATGTCGCCGGCTTCGACTCCGCCTTTTTCGGCGGGCGAGCCTGCCTCGACACCGCGCACCAGCGCGCCTTGAGGCTTGCCCAGCCCAATTGACTCGGCCACATCCTTGCTTACCTGGTCAATCTGCACGCCGATTTTCCCGCGCGTGACCCGACCGGTACTGCGCAACTGGTCGGCCACGCGGGTGGCCTCATCGATGGGGATGGCAAAAGAAATGCCCTGGAATCCACCGGAGCGGGAATAAATCTGGCTGTTGATGCCCACCACCTCGCCGCGCATGTTAATCAGCGGGCCGCCCGAGTTGCCGGGGTTGATGGCGACATCGGTCTGGATGAAGGGCAGGTAATCGCCGGTGTCGCGCTGCTTGGCGCTGACGATGCCGGCCGTCACGGTGTTTTCGAGGCCGAAAGGCGAGCCAATGGCCATCACCCATTCGCCGACCTTGAGGCGGCTGATGTCGCCGATTTTCACTGCCGGCAATCCGGTCGCCTCAATCTTGACTACCGCCACGTCGGTCCGTTTGTCGCTGCCGATGATCCTGGCCTTGAACTCGCGCTTGTCGGTCAGGGTGACCAGCACCTCATCGGCGCCCTCCACCACATGGGCATTGGTCATCACCAGCCCGTCCGATGTCAGGATGAAGCCCGAACCGACGCCGCGCGGCTGGTCTTCGTCGGGCTGCGAACGGTCCGGGCGCGGGGCGCGCGGCATGTTGGGCGGCACCGGGATGCCGAAACGCCGGAAAAATTCGAGCATCTGCTCGTCGGCATTGCCGGCAGCGCCGGGCTTGACCTTTTCGACCGTACGGATGTTGACCACGGACGGTCCGACGGTTTCCACCAGATCAGTGAAGTCCGGCAGGCTGCGCACCTGCGCCATCACTGGCGCGGCTGGCATCAGGCTCAGGGTGGTTCCCAGCGCCAGTGCAGCAGCTCCCACATAGGCTCGGCATTGTTTCCAGTTCAATTTATGCATCATCAGCCTTTAAAAAAAGAATGGGCGTAAAGCAGGGTTCCACTTCAACAAGCCGCAACGGCAGCACACCAAAGCGCCTGCCACTCCCCGGGACATAAGACGTTATTTCCTGCGTTCAAGACCATCTGCGAACAGGCCCAGCGTGGCCATGGGGACCTCACCAATCACCGTCAGCCACCAGGCATCGACACGCCGGGTCAGGGATTGGGTCGCACCCATGGTCATCCGGGATTCCTTGCCATGGCGCTGGGCATCAAACGACTCCACAAAAATCGAGACCGACGCGAGCCCGTCCGAAAACACCCACTGCATCGGCTCGTCGCCAGCCGGCGTCGCACGCGGGCGCTTGTGGCAACTCATGGGCTGAAAGCCCGGCACCGGCCTTTTGAGGGCCCAGCCTTCCGCGCTGGCGGTGGTCTTGACCAGACCTGATTTTTCGACCCGGTAGCCGTCGACCTTGTTCATCATCTGCGCGAGCTTTTCAATCTTGACGGGCGCATCGATTTGAAGCTCCGAGAAAGCCGCCTGCTCCAGCACCTTGCCATCGGCGTCCAGGGTCTGCAACTTGACGACCAGCCCCTTCTTCTGCTCGGCCCAGACGCGGTAGCCGAAACGCATGCCGTCTTTGGGCATGAGTGCGATCACGTCGGCATCGACACCAGCCACCCGCTCACGGCCCTCCTGCGTGGCCTGGTAGAAATCGCCGATGTGGCTGCTGGTGGACTGCAGCAGCGCCGGAAACAGGCCGAGTGACTCGCGCTTTTCAGTGCGCACCAGGTTTTGCTCGGGCAGGAAGGTCACCACCTGGTCGTTATGGCGGAAGGTCGAGCGCCGTGGTCCCGTCAGGGTATCAACACGCTCGATCTGCTGCTTGCCATCGCACACATGCCAGATCTTGGCGCTGGACATCACACCGCCTGAGGAAACCACGAAGGTGCCGATATAAGAACGGTTCCTCGAAGCCTCATGCATGCGCATCAACCACTCGTTGATGTTTTTCGACTCTGCAGCCTGTGCCGGGGCCACCGGTGCTGGCGCCTGGGCTGCTACGTAATTTGTAGCGGACAGCGCACAACCGACAAGGGTCAGCAGGCGAAAAAGCTTGAAATTCATGGCTAAAAGCTATCGGTGAGGGATGTTGCGCAGCGCAAGCGCCTAGCGCCGCGCGCCCGGCAGGGGTTCGAACGTTGCATTGCGCAGAAAACCCGAGGGCATCTGCAGGGCCGAGGTGCCGCCAAACTGCTTGTGTTCCGCAAGCAGCTCCTGGAGCCGCGCGTCACGCACCACCGGGCCCTGCGCTGACAGCACCAGCACCTGCTGCTGCGCTTCCGGACGGGCCGGCTCGGGCACAGCGGACCGTGCCAGTTGAGGCGCAGCGGACGGCGCCAGCAGACCGGAGCCGACGTTCCAGGCCACGGCCACCACTGCTGCCACCGACACGAAACCAGCTACCAGCTTCCAGCGAAAACTGCTGTCGTTGGACGCCTCGCGACGGGTATCTGACAATCCTGCGGGTTTTGCAGGCAGGACGGCGGAGACAGCGCTCACGGCCGGGCGCGCATCCATGGCCGGCTCCTGCGCCAGTTTCGTGCGAAGACGGCTCAGAAAGGCTGCCTCCGCCACCGGCGGCGCCAGGCCAGGCGAGCGAAGTACATCACCAATCAGGTGGTAGGCATTCCAGCTCGCCAGTGCCTGCTCATCGGCCTCGCAGATCGCGAGCACAGCAGCAAACTCGTCGCTGGCCACCTGGCCGTCAGCGAGGGCAGAAATCAGTTCAAGGTTTTGCGGTGTTGGTGTCGGTGTCATGGTGTTCATGGGCAGCTTGCGTGTGCAGGTCAATCATCTGCTGTTTGCTCTGGGTCCTCAGCGCCGTCTACCAGCGCTTGCCGGACTGGTTTTCAAGCAGGGGTTTGATCTTTGCGGAGATCGCTTCCCTGGCCCTGAAAATCCGTGATCGCACAGTGCCTATTGGGCAGTTCATCACTTCTGCGATCTCTTCATAACTCAGGCCTTCAATTTCCCGCAAGCTGATGGCCTGACGCAGTTCCTCAGGCAAGGCATCCATGGCCGCATTGACCATCTGGGCGATTTCCTTGCTGGCCAGCACGGCATCCGGGGTTTCCGAACTGGTTAGTTCGTTTTCCAGCGGGGAAGTTTCATCGTCATCGCCGGATTTGAACGAATTTTCCGAGACCGTCGGATTGCGCTTGAGGTCCATCAAGGCCTTTTTGGCAGTGTTGACGGCAATCCGGTACAGCCAGGTATAGAACTGCGCCTCGCCCCGGAACTGGGCCAGCGCGCGGTAGGCGCGGATAAAGGTTTCCTGGGCGATGTCTTCCACCAGGTCCACGTCGCGCACCATGCGGCCGATCAGGCGCTGGATGCGGCGCTGGTATTTGATGACCAGCAGTTCAAACGCCTTCTGGTCGCCCGCCACCGTGCGCTCGACCAGCATGGCATCGCTGTCGCTGGCGGTCACTGGTGCTGAGGGAGGGATGTCGGCGCTCATGAATAAGGACGTGGCGGATCGATTTCAGCAGGAAAATCCGCTGCGACAACGGGGATGGACATCTCGGGTGACACGCCGGCAGGCCGTGCCCTGCGCCGCGAATATACAGCACGCCGCAAATCCAGCCAGCGTTCGGGGAAGGCCGATCGATGGGCCCACAGCCACATGCTGGCATGGTCATGGTTATCGAGCCGGATCAGCAGGATACGCTGCAGATCAAGCGCCACCGCCAGGGCCAGCACCGGGGTACCGGCCTGATAGCCGGGGCTTTCCCAGCGCCAGACCTGACCGTCCCAGTGCAACTGCCCCACCGGCGCGCTTCGCCAGCCCAGCCAGGCCGCCATGCCGGCAAACACCGCCGCGGTCGCCGCCGTACCGATGCGCCAGTCGAAACCGGGGGCGGCCAGCCACCAGCCGGCCGTCACCCCCACCCCGACCAGCCAAAGGACCGCCAGGACAAGTCCCTGAAAATGCGAACGCCCCAGCGGATAGACAACCGGCGGGGCGTTATGCATGGAGGGGGCGCGAAGTGATGGCGCTGAATGCTGAAGGGGTGAAAAAAAGGGTTTTCAAACCCGCTTGAACACCAGCGTGCCATTGGTGCCGCCGAAACCAAAATTATTTTTGACGGCCACCTCAATGCTGGCATCACGCGCCGTGTTGGCACAGTAGTCCAGGTCGCACTCGGGGTCCTGATTGAAGATGTTGATGGTTGGCGGGATTTTCTGATGATGCAGCGCCAGCACGGTGAACACTGACTCGATGCCGCCAGCGCCACCCAGCAGGTGGCCGGTCATGGACTTGGTTGAGCTGACCACCAGCTTCTTCGCATGTTCACCAAACGCCAGCTTGATGGCGTTGGTCTCATTCAGGTCTCCCAGCGGTGTGGAGGTGCCATGGGCGTTGACATACTGCACGGCGTCAGCGTTGACGCCGGCACTTGCAAGCGCCATATTCATGGAGCGCCGCGGGCCGTCGACATCGGGCGAGGTGATGTGATAGGCATCCCCGCTCATGCCGAAGCCCGACAGTTCCGCATAAATCTTCGCACCTCGCGCCTTGGCATGTTCGTATTCCTCGAGCACAAGCACGCCCGCGCCCTCCCCCAACACGAAGCCGTCACGGTCTTTGTCCCAGGGACGCGAAGCCGTCTTGGGATCATCGTTGCGGGTTGACATGGCCCGGGCAGCGGTGAACCCGCCCACCCCGAGAGGCGACACCGTGGCTTCGGCGCCGCCGGCAATCATGACATCGCAATCACCATATTCGATCATGCGCGCCGACAGGCCAATGGCATGCAGGCCGGTGGTGCAGGCGGTCACAACGGCAATATTCGGACCCTTGAACCCGTACTTGATCGAGACATGGCCGGAGATCATGTTGATGATCGAAGCCGGCACGAAAAAAGGTGAAATACGGCGCGGACCGCGGTTGGTCAGTTCGGTGTGCGTCTGCTCGATCATGGGCAAACCGCCTATGCCCGAACCGATGTTGCAGCCGATGCGCGTTGCCAACTCGTCGCCAAGCGCGTCGCCCGTCGGCAAGCCGCTGTCGACCACCGCCTGGCAGGCAGCCGCCAGGCCCAGATGGATGAAGCGGTCCATGTGCCGCGCTTCTTTTTCAGGGATGTAATCCGTGATATTGAAGCCTTTGACCTCACCGGCAAATTTGCAGGCATAACTGCTTGCATCAAATTGGGTGATCAGGTCAATGCCCGACTGGCCCGCCAGCAGGTTGGCCCACGAGTCGGCCACGGTGTTACCCACTGGGCTGACACACCCCAGACCTGTCACAACAACGCGACGACGGCTCATGCACAAATCCTGTAGAAGTCCCGGGAAAGCCGGACGCGGCTTTCCCGGCGGGATGAGAAAAGACCGGAGCCTTCAGGCTTTTTGATGGGTATTCGCGTAATCGATCGCGTTCTGGACGGTCGTGATTTTTTCGGCGTCTTCGTCTGGGATCTCGATGCCAAATTCATCTTCCAGAGCCATCACCAGTTCGACGGTGTCAAGCGAGTCAGCGCCCAGATCGGCCACAAAGGCTTTTTCGTTGGTGACCTGGCTTTCTTCCACGCCAAGTTGCTCGGCAATGATTTTCTTAACACGTGATTCGATATCGCTCATAAGTCCCTCTGAGGGTTGTAAGTTAATCCGTGATTTTAGCGTTGTTGGGAGTGATTCCCCAACCCGCCAGCCGGACGGATAAAACCCGGCTTGTACTCCGCCAGTTGCCTGCGGCCTGCGTCACCCGATTATTCATGATCCTGGTGATCCCCCGGGCCTGCCGGCAACTGCCGGACGAGTCCTCACATATACATACCGCCGTTGACGTGGATTTCCTGCCCGGTGATGTAGCCGGCCTGCGGGCAGGCGACAAACGCCACCGCATGCGCAATATCCTGGGGCTTGCCCAAGTGGCCCAGCGGAATCTGTCCCAGCAGGGCTTTTTGCTGCTCTTCGGGCAGACCAGCCGTCATGTCGGTTTCAATAAATCCGGGCGCCACACAGTTGACGGTGATGTTGCGGCTGCCGAGTTCGCGCGCCAGCGCGCGTGTCATGCCAGCCACGCCAGCCTTGGCCGCTGCGTAATTGGCCTGACCGGCATTGCCGGACGCGCCGACCACAGAGGTGATGCTGACGATGCGGCCGTACCGCTGCTTCATCATGGTGCGCATCACGGCGCGGCTCATGCGGAACACCGCCTTGAGGTTGGTGTCGAGCACCGCATCCCAGTCATCGTCCTTCAGGCGCATGGCCAGCATGTCGCGCGTGATGCCGGCGTTGTTGACCAACACCTGCAGGCCGCCATGCTCTTTCACGATCGCATCGATCAGCGCTTCGGCGGCCGCCGCGTCATTCACATTGAGGTTTTTGCCAGTACAACCGGGAAAGTCCGCGAGCGCCTGGCTGATCTTTGCCGCGCCTTCGTCCGTGGTGGCCGTGCCTGTGACCTTCAGCCCCCGCTGCGCCAGTTCCAGCGCGATCGCCGCGCCAATGCCACGCGAGGCGCCAGTGACCAGCGCGACCTGACCTTCAAATTTGACATCGCTCATGCCAGTGCCTCCTTCGCCTGCTTCAGGCTCTCCGGATCGAACAGGGCCACGCCCGTCATCTCCGCATCAATACGTTTGACCATGCCGGCAAGCACCTTGCCGGGCCCGCATTCGACCACGGTGCTGATGCCGCGCGCCTTGATCGCCTGCACACATTCCACCCAGCGCACCGGGCCAAAGGCCTGCGCGTAAAGCGCTGCGCGAATGCGGTCCGGATCGGTTTCGACGGCAACATCAATGTTATTGATCACCGGGATCAGCGGCGCCGCAAACACGGTCGCCGCGAGTTTTTGCTTAAGCTTGTCGGCAGCCGGCTTCATCAGGCTGGAGTGGAACGGCGCCGACACCGGCAGCGACAAGGCGCGTTTGGCGCCGTTGGCCTTGAGCACCTCGCAGGCTTTTTCGACCGCAGCCTTGCTTCCGGCAATCACGGTCTGCAGGGGGTCGTTGAAATTGACGGCCTCCACCACTTCAGCGCTGCCTGGTCCAAAGCCACGCAGCGCCTCGGCGCAACCTTCAATGACCCGGGACGCTTCCATGCCGAGAATGGCGGCCATCGCGCCTACGCCGACCGGCACCGCGTCCTGCATGGCCTGCGCCCGAAAGCGCACCAGCGGCGCCGCCTGCGCCAGACTCAGCACACCGGACGCTACCAGCGCAGAATATTCACCGAGTGAGTGGCCAGCCACCACCGCTGGTGCGGCGCCGGTCTCGGCCATCCAGGCGCGGTAAGCGGCCACGCCAGCCACCAGCATCACCGGCTGTGTGTTGGTGGTCAGGCCCAGCGCTTCCTTGGGACCCTCCCTGATCAATTGACCAAGATCTTCGCCCAGCGCGTCCGAGGCTTCGCTCAGGGTCTCACGCACTGCCGGGTGATCGCCCCAGGCGTCCAGCATGCCCACAGACTGCGAACCCTGGCCGGGAAAGACAAAAGCAAAAGGTTTCATGAAATACTAATCAAAATGGCCTCCAACCCTTACCGGGCGGGCGTTTACAGCTATAAATTCAGGAGCACCGCGCCCCAAGTAAAGCCGCCACCGACACCTTCGAGCATCAGGGTGTCGCCTTTTTTGATCTTGCCGCTGCGCACTGCAACGTCCAGCGCCAGCGGAATCGACGCCGCCGAGGTGTTGCCGTGCTGGTCCACCGTGACGATCAATTTGTCCAGCGGCAGCTTCAGCTTCCTGGCGGTGCTGTGCATGATGCGGATATTGGCCTGGTGCGGGATCAGCCAGTCGATGTCGGTGTCCTGCAGGCCGGCCTTGGCCAGGGTGGTGCGCGCCGCAGCCTCCAGCACGCCCACCGCCAGTTTGAACACCGCCTGGCCATCCATCTTGAGCAGCGGGTCGCCCAGCACCTGACCGCCAGCGACTGTGCCGGGCACACACAGAATGCCGACGTGTTTGCCATCGGCATGCAGGTCGGTCGCTAGGATGCCCGGGGTGTCAGAAGCTTCCAGCACCACGGCACCGGCGCCGTCACCGAACAACACGCAGGTGGTGCGGTCCGAAAAATCGAGAATGCGCGAAAACACCTCGGCGCCAATGACCAGCGCCTTGGTGGCGGAGCCGGTCTTGATCATGGCATCAGCCACGGTCAGCGCATACACAAAACCGCTGCAGACCGCCTGCACATCGAATGCCGGGCAGCCGGCGATGCCGAGCTTGTGCTGCAGGATGCAGGCGGCCGACGGAAACACCATGTCCGGTGTCGAGGTGGCCACAATGATCAGGTCGATGTCGCTGGCTTGCAGGCCGGCCGCTTGCAGGGCATTTCTGGCCGCTTCAAGCCCCAGATCGCTGCTGCAGACCTCGGGCGCTGCGAAGTGGCGGGCCCGTATGCCGGTGCGCTCCACAATCCATTCATCCGAGGTTTCCACACCTTTGGCGGCCAGCTCGACAGCCAGCTCGGCGTTATCCAAACGGCGCGGCGGCAGGTAGCTGCCAGTGCCAGTGATACGTGAATAGGGGCTCATGAATTTAATGCGCTGGCGCTGGATCAGCTTGTGCGGCAAGCGCCTCGGCGCTTGTTGCATCCCCTGGCCCCTGGGCCGCTCGGGCCAGCAGGGGTGCGGCGTGGGCGATGCGTTCCTGCACCCTCTCCAGCAAGTTGTTGCGAGCTGCATCATAAGCGCGATTCAGGGCCCGCTCAAAAGCAAAGGCATCGGCCGAGCCGTGGCTCTTAAAAACCAGCCCACGCAGGCCCAACAATGCCGCGCCGTTGTATAGACGATAGTCCATGCGATTTTTAAGAGCTTTTAGGACCGGATAAGCCATGAAGGCAGCAGCTTTGGTAAAAATGTTGCGAGAAAATTCCGCCTTGAGAAAGCCCCCAATCATCGTTGCCAGGCCCTCACTGGTTTTAAGCGCCACATTTCCGACAAAGCCATCACACACAACAATGTCCACAACACCCTTGAAAATGTCATTGCCTTCGACATTGCCGTGAAAATTCAAATCGCCACTTTTAGCCGCAGATCGAAGCAATTCACCCGCTTTCTTGATGACTTCGCTGCCTTTGATGGCTTCCTCACCGATGTTGAGCAAGCCAACCGTCGGACTGGGGTTGTCGGCAATGGCAGACACCAGCGCCGAGCCCATGACCGCAAACTGGAACAGGTGATCTTCGGTGCAGTCGATGTTGGCGCCCAGGTCAAGTACCGTGGTGGCGCCACCAGCAGCATTGGGCAGTTGGGTGGCGATGGCGGGGCGGTCTATGCCCTCCAGCGTCTTGAGCACATAACGCGCAATTGCCATCAGGGCGCCGGTATTGCCGGCAGAAACAGCCGCCTGAGCGACTCCGTCCTTGACCTGCGTGATGGCCACGCGCATTGACGAGTCCTTTTTGCGGCGCAGGGCCACCTCAATGGCGTCGTCCATGGTGACCACCTCAGAGGCGGCCAGGACCTGGCAACGCGGATGTGACTGGATGCGGGGAAAGGAGACCTGCGTGGCGAGCACATCGGGCTGGCCGACCAGCACGATGCCGGCGTCGGGATGATTGTCCAAAAAGGCCAGGCACGCCGGCAGCGTGACCGTCGGGCCGAAATCGCCGCCCATGGCATCGACAGCTATCCTGATCATGGCAGAACCGGTGCAGTCAGGAAATGGGAATTCAGCAAAACAATGGCCCGCAGTATGCGTGCGGGCCAGTCCTTGAAGCGCGAAATTACGCTTCGGATTTTGTTTTCACAACCTTGCGACCACGGTAAAAGCCGGTGGGGCTGATGTGGTGGCGCAGGTGAATCTCGCCAGTGGTGGACTCGACAGCCAGACCTGGAACGGTCAGGGCATTGTGCGCACGGTGCATGCCGCGCTTGGAAGGTGATTTTTTGTTCTGCTGGACGGCCATGATCCGCTCCTGAGGGGGGTATAGGGTTGGTAATTGCGCTCTGGATCCCTTGGGTGGGTTCTGTGGGTCCGGCGCGAAGCCTTTGATTATAGCGTGATACGGCTGGCTGGTCCAATCCCCGGCAAGCTGCGGTCAGCGGGGCGCCCGTCGGCTCGCCAAAAATAGGCCAAGCAAGCGCGCCTATTTGGACCTTTTTAGCTGCGCCAGTGCCGCAAACGGGTGTGGTTTGGCCGGCGCTTCGCCGTCTGGCTGCGCCAGCTCGGCCTCGCCGGCGCTGAACGTCGGCGTCTCGGGGCAGGTTTCGTGCATGGGGACCAGCGGCAAGGCCATCAGCAATTCGTCCTCGACCACCGCCAGCAAGTCAAACTGAGGCGCCATCACCAGCAAGTCCTCCTCGGATTGGTCATCCTCGGCCATGGCGATATCTTCGTCAGCCACAAACCGGTACCACTGATCGATTTCCAGCGACGTTGCCACCGGCCCCATGCAGCGCTGGCAAGTCAGCGGCAGGCTGGTTCTGGCCTCCAGGTGGACCCAGACATCGTCCTCGGCGCCGGTGCGGGCGCGCAGCTCGCCGCTGGCGCGCCAGTTGATGACCAAATCGGGCGCCGGCCCATGTATTTCCTGGGCTAGGCGCTCCATATTTTGTAGCGGCGTAAGTTCCACCAGCGGCTCGCCGGCCTGGGCAAAGGCCGGCAAGTTGAGGCGCTGGACGTTGAGGTTTTTCGACATGGCAAGCAGTGTAAGAGAATCAGCACATGCGCCCTTCTGCCGACCACCCCACCCCTGCTGCCCGCCCGCTGATTCTGGGTTCCAGCTCGCGTTACCGCCATGAACTGCTGTCGCGGCTGGGCCTTCCCTTCGAAGTCGTATCGCCGGATGTGGACGAAACGCCGCTGCCCGGCGAAGCCCCTGCCACACTGGCAGTGCGTCTGGCACTGGCTAAAGCCCGCGCAGTGGCCGCTAACTTTCCGCATGCCGTGGTAATAGGTTCCGACCAGGTCGCCGACCTGCGCGGCCAGCCACTGGGCAAGCCGGGCAACCACGAACGCGCCGTCTCACAGTTGCGCGAGATGCGCGGCCAGGCCGTGATATTCCAGACCGCCGTGGCCGTGGTTTGCTTCGATACCGGCTTCGAGCAGGTCGAACTGGCCGCGGTGAACGTGAAATTTCGCGAACTCGACGACCAGGAGATTGAAAACTACCTGCGCGCCGAGCAGCCCTACGATTGCGCCGGCAGCGCCAAAAGCGAGGGCCTGGGCATCGCTCTGCTGGAATCGATAGAAAGCGACGACCCCACCGCCCTGGTCGGCCTGCCGCTGATACGCACCTGCCGCATGCTGCGCGCCGCCGGCATCACGCTGCTGGGTCCGACGGGAGACCGGCCATGAGCCCGGCGCCCAAAGGCCGGCTTTACCTGGTCCCGGCGCCGCTGGACTTTGGCTGCGAGGTGCAGGCACCCTTGCAGGACGTGATCCCGCTGGGCACGCTGCAGATCGCGGCCAGCCTGCCCTGCTGGATTTGCGAAAACGCCAAAAGCACACGCGCCTATCTCAAACGCGTTGGCGAGGTGCAGCCGCTGTTGCAACCGGTGCAGGCGCTGCAGATCACCGAGCTGCCGCGCGAGGTGCATAAAAAAGGTGATCATGGCGGCGGCTTCGATGCCAAGCCCCTGCTCAAGGTTGCACTGGAGGGCCGCGACATCGGGCTGGTCAGCGAAGCCGGCATGCCGGCAATTGCCGACCCGGGTTCCTCGGTGGTGCGCGCGGCGCATGAACTGGGCATCCAGGTGCTGCCGCTGGCCGGACCGATGTCGCTCATGCTGGCGCTGGCTGCAAGCGGTCTGAACGGCCAGAACTTCGCGTTTGTCGGTTATTTGCCGCAGGATGGCGGCGAACGCAGCCAGCGCATCCGGGAGCTCGAATCGCTGGCGCTGAAAACCGGCCAGACCCAGATTTTCATCGAGACGCCCTACCGCAACACCGCCCTGCTGCAGGCGCTGTTGCAAACGCTGCAAGCCAACACCCGGCTGGCCCTGAGCTGCGGCCTGAGCCTGCCCACGGGCTGGTCACACAGCGCGCCTGCCAGCGCCTGGAAGCGCGACAAACCGGCGGCGCCGCTGGCCTTGCCCACGGTGTTCTGCATCGGCCGCTGAAGCCCTGCGCGCAGCCGAAAAAAAAGCCCGCATGCAGCGGGCTTTTTTATGGACTCATCACGTTCAGCGGATCGAGGGAATCGCCTTGAGGCTGCGAATCGCGCCATCGCCGATTGCGGCACCGAAGCGTTTAGCCAGACGCTCAGCGACGTTTTCGCGGCGCGTGTAGTCGATGATTTCCTCGGTTTTCACAATTTCCCGCGCCACATAGTCAAGCGAGCCCAGGTTGTCGGCCAGGCCCAGTTCGACGGCCTGCTGACCGGTCCAGAACAGACCGCTGAACATCTCCGGCGTCTCCTTCAGCCGCTTGCCTCGGCCAGCCTTCACCACGGTGATGAATTGCTGGTGAATCTGGTTCAGCATGGCTTGCGCATAAGCGCGCTGCTCTTCGGTCTGCGGGCTGAACGGGTCCAGGAAGCCCTTGTTGGCGCCAGCAGTCAGCAGTCGGCGCTCCACGCCTACCTTGTCCATCAGGCCAGTGAAACCAAAACCGTCCATCAGCACGCCTATGCTGCCAACGATGCTGGCCTTGTCGACAAAAATCCTGTCTGCCGAGGCGGCCACGTAATAGGCGGCGGAAGCGCAGGTTTCTTCGACCACGGCATACACCGGCTTCTTGTGTTTTGCCTTGAGGCGAACAATCTCGTCGCTCATCAGCCCGGCCTGCACCGGGCTGCCACCGGGTGAATTGATCAGCAGCACCACGGCCTTGGCGCCCTCGTCTTCAAAGGCAGCGCGCAAGGCGGCGTTGACAAACTCGGCACTGGCGTCAGCGCCGGCGGCGATTTCACCCTTGATCTCCACCACAGCGGTGTGCGGCGTGGTCACGCTGGTGGCGGCGCTGCGGTGCATGACAAACCAGACCAGGAACACAAAAAAGGCCAGCCAGGCCAAGCGAACAAAGGTTTTCCAGCGGCGTGCTGTCTTTTGCTCGTTCAGGGACGCAAATACCAGTTTTTCCAGCGTGGCACGCTCCCAGCCCGGCTTCAGGTCAGCATCGAGCCGATTGCGGTCTGCTATGTTTTCAGGAGCTGCTGACGCAGATCCGACGTGGGCTGGAGCCCGATTTGGATCAGAATTCGGGTGATCGAACGGGTCGTTGCGGTTTGAATCATTCATAGCGGTAGTTTAGAACTCGATTGCCTTCAATTTGTAGGATGTGTGCCAGAAAACAAGTCCATCGCGCTCTACAAGGTCTATTTTGATCAGCCCGCCGTGGCAGGGGCCACCGCTGCAGGCGCCGGTGTCGGGTCGGTAGGCCGCGCCGTGGCTGGCGCACAGCAACCACTGGCCGCTGTCGTCGAACACCCGGTTCGGCTGCCAATCCAGCTCCATGGCCACATGGGTACAGCGATTCAGGTAGGCGTGCGGCCGGCCCTCGAAGCGGATCGCGAAAGCGCGGCAGGTCTGGCCGGCGTAATTCACGTCGAAAGGCACGGCCTGCCCGCCGTCGGCCAGGTCACCGGCGCGGCACAGCGCCACCGGGGTCTGGTCGGCGGTACCGGCTTCAGGCATGGAGCGCCAGCCAGTCGTTCAACTCGGTCACCGAATGCGCCACAAACCGCGGCCTGAGGGCGTCAAACGCGGCGAATTCATGCGCGCCGTAACTGACACCCACACTGGCGCAACCGGCATTGACGGCCATCTGCAGATCGTGGGTGGTGTCGCCAATCATCAGCGTGCGTGCCGGGGTCACGCCGAACTGGTCCATCAGTTCGTGCAACATGCGCGGGTGCGGCTTGCCGGCGGTTTCGTCGGCGGTGCGGGAGGCATCAAACCGGCCCTTGAGTTCCACCGCCTGCAGTGCTTCGTCGAGGCCATGCCGGCTTTTGCCAGTGGCGACAGCCAGCATGTGGCCACGTGCCTTGAGCGCCTCCAGCATGGGCAACACGCCCTCAAACAGGCTGATGTCGTTCTGGTGGGCGATGTAATGGTGGCGATATCTCGCGCCGAGTTCAGGGTATTTGCTCTCCGGTACATCGGGTGCAGCGTGCGCCAGCGCCTGCATCAGGCCCAGCCCGATCACATAGGCGGCGGCCCCATCGGTTGGCACGGTGCCGCCCACGTCGCGCACCGCGGCCTGAATGCAGCGCACGATGATGGTTGTCGAGTCGAACAGCGTGCCGTCCCAGTCGAAGGCGATCAGGTCAAAGTTCAGCGGCTTGGAGGGAGACGGCATGGGTGGTGAAACTCTCGAGATCAGGGGGAAGCGCGGCCCGCAGTTCAATGCGTTTGCCGCTGGAAGGATGCGTGAACTTTAACCGCCAGGCATGTAAAAACATGCGTTTCAGCACACCGCCGGACGCTTCTTTTTGCAGCGCCTTGTTGAGTTCGAAATCACCGTATTTGTCGTCGCCGGCAATCGGATGGCCTTCGCTGACCAGGTGCACGCGGATTTGATGCGTTCGACCGGTCTTGATGGTGACTTCCAGCAGGCTGAAACTGCCATCCTGCGCGGCGGCTTTTACCTTGACAAGCGTCACGGCGCGCATGCCGTCGGGGTGGTCCTTGCCGACCACCTGGACGCGGCGCTCGCCGTCGGGCAGCAGGTATTTCTGCAGCGGCTTGTCGAGCACCTTTTTGTTGGCCGGCCAGGTGCCCTGCACCATGGCCAGGTAAATCTTGTCGGTTTCGCGCTCGCGAAACTGCTCTTGCAGGTTTTTCAGCGCCACCCTTTTTTTGGCCACCAGCAGGATGCCGCTGGTTTCGCGGTCCAGCCGGTGCACCAGTTCGAGGAAGTTCCAGTCCGGCCGCGCCATGCGCAACTGCTCGATCACGCCAAAAGCCACGCCGCTGCCGCCGTGCACCGCCACGCCGGCCGGCTTGTCGATGGCCAGCAGGTGCTCATCCTCGAACAGGATGGGAAACTCGCGCGAAGGCGCATAACCGCCAGTGGTTGAGGCAGCGCCGTGGCGCGCGATCGCGACCGCCATGGCCTCGGCCTTCTGGTCGGCACGCTCCGAGGTCCGCACCGGCGGCAGGCGCACCACATCACCAGCCTCAATCCGGGTGTCGGCCTGCACCCTGCCCTTGTTGATGCGCACCTCGCCACTGCGAATGATGCGGTAGACATGGGTTTTGGGCACGCCCTTGAGCTGGCGAATGAGGAAATTGTCCAGGCGCTGGCCGGCCGAGTCTTCGTCAACGGTTACAAATGAGGCTTGCACGGCGGCCTTTTCAGGCGCAGGCGCTGGGTTCTGCGGCTCGGCTGCAGGCAAGGCGCGCCCCGCTACGACGCGGTTTGGGGGTTTACCCGGGCGAGGAGTTTTGGCTGAACCTGCGCCTATAATGTGTTTCACTAGCGACAAGCTGTAAGTGGTTGATTTGTCTGGGAGTTTAGTCCACACACCAATCAACCCACTGCCAACAGCCTTGCTGGAAGGTCGACGCCACTGGCAGCAAATGCCCGCAAGCGCCCGGTGCCAGGCACCCCGCGGCAGGAGGATGTTGTGCAGACGAGTCGACGTTTTGCGAATACAACTACGGAATACGATGTGCTCAGCCCCGCGGGCTGAACACGGATAGCAGCGAAATCTGGTCTTTGAATGGGTCGCCTCTTGACAACTCTGGTCGTACTGATGAATTTATGCCTGCGGCGCTTTTTAGCCCCGCTTTTTGGCATGAATCAGCCGCCAGCCCTTGTCCTGCGGGCGCAAGCAGCTACTGATTTTGTAGCAACCTCCCGTCGGATCCCGCTTCGCCCCATCCACGCGCCTACGCCCAGACTGCACAGCTGACCGGTTGACCCCGGTTCGCTGTTGCGCCGTCAAAGGCTCTCCGGCAATTCCCCACGTTCGCTCAACGTCTGCTCCCGGCGTCGTTTGCCCGTTTTCGGGCAGCGATGTTTTGAGAACAGAAGAACGAAGGAATCACCATGAAACGCATGCTGGTCAATGCCACGCAGTCGGAAGAACGCCGCCTGGCCATCGTCGACGGACAAAAGCTCCTCGACTACGAAATCGAAATTGAAGGGCGCGAGCAGCGCAAGGGCAACATCTACAAGGCCGTTGTCACCCGCGTCGAGCCTTCGCTCGAAGCCTGTTTTGTCGACTACGGTGAAGACCGTCACGGCTTTTTGCCGTTCAAGGAAATCTCCAAGCAGTACTTCGCCCAGGGCGTGCCGGTCAACCAGGCGCGTATCCAGGACGTGATCCGCGAGGGCCAGGAAATCCTGGTTCAGGTCGAAAAAGAAGAACGCGGCAACAAGGGCGCCGCCCTGACAACTTTTGTTTCGCTGGCCGGCCGTTATGTGGTGCTGATGCCCAACAACCCGCGCGGCGGTGGCGTCAGCCGCCGTATCGAAGGTGAAGACCGGGCCGAGCTCAAGGAAAACATGGACCAGCTGGAATACCCGGCCGGCGCCAGCATCATTGCCCGCACCGCCGGCATCGGCCGCAGCGCCGCCGAGCTGCAGTGGGACCTGAACTACCTGATCAAGCTTTGGACCGCCATCGACGGCGCCGGCAAGGAGGGCAAGGGCGCCTTCCTGATTTACCAGGAATCCAGCCTGGTGATCCGCGCCATCCGCGACTACTTCAACAGCGACATCGGCGACATCCTGTTCGACACCGACGACGTCTATGAGCAAGCGCGCCAATTCATGGCTCACGTGATGCCCGAGCACGAGCACCGCGTCAAGCGCTACCGTGACGACGCGCCTCTGTTCAGCCGCTTCCAGATCGAGCACCAGATCGAGTCGGCTTACGCCCGCACCGTGCAGCTGCCTTCCGGCGGCGCCATCGTGATCGACCACACCGAAGCTTTGGTCTCGGTCGACGTCAACTCGGCCCGCGCCATCAAGGGCGGCGACATTGAAGAAACCGCCACCCGCACCAACCTGGAAGCCGCCGACGAAGTCGCTCGCCAGATGCGTTTGCGCGACCTCGGCGGCCTGATCGTCATCGATTTCATCGACATGGAAGAGTCGCGCAATCGCCGCGACGTTGAAAACCGCCTGCGCGATGCGCTGCGCCAGGACCGCGCGCGTGTGCAGTTCGGCACCATCAGCAAGTTCGGCCTGATGGAGATGAGTCGCCAGCGTCTGCGCCCTGCGCTCAATGAAGGCGCATCGATTCCCTGCCCGCGTTGCGGCGGCTCCGGCCACATCCGCGACACCGAAAGCTCGGCGCTGCAGATCCTGCGCATCATCCAGGAAGAGTCCATGAAGGACAGCACGGCCTCGGTGCTGTGCCAGGTACCTGTCGATGTAGCTTCCTTCCTGCTCAACGAAAAGCGTTCTGAGATCGCCAAGATCGAGATGAAGCAGCGCATCAACGTGCTTCTCGTTCCCAACAAGACGCTGGAAACGCCCAACTACAAGCTCGAGCGCCTGAAACACGACGACCCGCGCCTGGACAACATCGAGGCCAGCTACAAGATGGCCGACGAGATGGAAGACGCAACCACCGTCACGCGCCGCAGCCAGGAAAAACACAACAAGCAGGAACCGGTCATCAAGGGCGTGTTGCCCGATGCGCCGGCACCGCAGGCGATGCCCAAACCCGCGCCCGTTGCACCAGTGGCCGTCGCACCGGCAGTGCCGGCACCGGCCCGCGCCATCGCTGCGGCACCGGCTGAAAAAAGCTTCTTCGCCAAGCTCAAGGAGTTTTTTGTCGGCGCCGACATTGCTCCTGTGGCCGCTCCGGCCCGCGAAGAGAAAAAAGAAGAACGCAGCGGCGAAGCCCGCCGTGACGGGCGCGGCGAACGCAGCGGTGAACGCACCGACCGCGGCGGTGAGCGCGGTGGCCGCGACGGACGCCGTGGCGGACGTGGTGGTCGCGGCGAAGGCCGTGGTGGTGAAGCGCGCGGCGAAGGCCGTCCGGACCAGCCTCGCGAGGCACGTGGCGAACGCGGTGAAGGTCGCGGCGGCGAGCGTCGCGAGCGCGGTGAACGTGGCGAAGGCCGCGGTGACCGACCGGCTGCCGAAGGTCGACCGGAAGGCCAGCGCCCCGAGCGCGCGGCCGGCGAGCGCACCGAACAGCCGCGCGAGCCGCGTGAACCGCGCGAAGTCCGTGAGCTACGCGAGCCCCGTGAACCGCGCGGCGAGCGTCCGGAACGCGTGGACGGTCAGGCCGCAGGCGCCGAAGGCCGTGGCCGCCGCGGCCGCGGTGGGGATCGCGGTGAACGTGGCGAGCGCGGTGACCGCGCACCGCGTGATGCCGAGCAACATGAACAGGCGATGGCCAATCAGGCCGCGATGGCTGCGGCCATGGCCGGTGATGAGACACCGCTCCAGCAACGCGCGGTCGAGGCCAGTGCCGACGGTGAACGCCAGGACGGCAACCGCAACAACGAAGCCCGCCCTGAAGGCCAGGGCCGTCGTGAACGCGGAGACCGTGGCGAGCGTGGTGATCGTGGCAACGGACGCCGCAACGAGCGCCGTGACGACCGTGGTGACCGAGGCGATGGCAGCATGGCACCGGCCGCTGCGGCCCAGGCCGACAGCTTCGATGCCGCTCACCCGGCCATGGTTGCCGGGCAGGACGAAGCCGGCAACCCGGTGGCGCCCGCCTCTTCAACCGATGTCCAGCCGCGTGCCGAAGGCGATGAGGGCGGTGACCGCCAGCCGCGCGAGCGCCGCAGCCGTGACCGTTATGGCCGCGACCGCCGCGAGCGTTCGGAGCGTGGCGATGCGCCGGCAGAAGCCGCTGCTGGCAATTCAGAGTCAAATCAGCCTGTAGCCCCCGACCAGCGGTCGCAGACAGCTCCTGAATTCATAGCGCCGGCCGAGCCGACACCCGCGCCGCAGATGGCGCCACAAGCCGCACCCATGGCTGCCGCCCCGATCGCGGTGGCAGCACCCGCCGCTGCCGCTGCCGCAGCCGCGGCACCGGCCGGCCGCGCCCTGCCGAAAGTGCAAGGCTACAACCTGCCGCTGCAGGACCTGGCCCAGGTGGCACAGTCCTCCGGACTGCAATGGGTCAACTCGGACGCGACCAAAATCGCCGAAGTCCAAGCCGCCATGGCCGCCGAGCCCAAACCCATCCACGTTCCCCGCGAACGCGCACCGGCGCCGCAGCTGGACAGCGGCCCGCTGGTGCTGGTCGAGACCAAACGCGATCTGCGCGACACGACCCTGCCGTTCGAGCAGGCCGCTGCTACAGCACCGGCCACCGGTGAACGCGCGGAGTAATTCGCCGCTTGTGCCCGGCCGGGCACTTTGATCAAAGGCAGCTCTTGGGCTGCCTTTTTTTCGTCTGTCCTTGTTAATCTCAATCCTGCATCACGCTGCGTCCCCGATCCGCTTCGGGCAGTAGTTTCAACTCCCCACTCCCAACCCCCCGCCCCTCCCTCGCCCCGCTGGGCGATGGAAGGGCGCCTCATTTGGCCGCGTGTGCAGCTCTCGCGTGCAAACTTGACTGTCTGTTGGGATTCCGTCCTTGAAGCGCTTTGCGCTTCAAGGACTCCGGATTCTGTCTTCGGATGTTTGTCTTCCTCCCTCCACCCCGACACGCGTAACATACAAGCCGAAGCCGAGTTCGAGCTCGACCCCGTTTTCGGCGAGCACCGCAGGTTGCCCCATAGCGCAGCGCAGGGGACCCGGACCATCGGGTCGCCTTTCTTTTGGGTACTTTTCTTTGGCGACGCAAAGAAAAGGACCTCGCCCGCCCGGGGCGAGACCCGGCTTGTTGGTGGGCCAAGCTGCACGAGCTATCCAACATGGATCCCGGATCAATCCGGCGTGACGAATACGGCGACTAATTCGCTACAAATTTAATAGCTACCCACGCCCACCAGTCAAGGGCCAGAGCCCGAAAAGGTCTGAAGACTCACTCGCCCAGATAGGCCGCCCGGACCCGCGGATCGTTCAGCAGCTGCTTCGCATCCCCGTTCATCGTGACGATGCCGGACTCCATGACATATCCCCGGTCGGCGATGCCCAGCGCGCGGCTGGCGTTTTGCTCGACCAGCAGCACCGTGACGCCGCGCGCAGAGACGTCTTTCACCACCTCGAAGATCTTGTCGACCATGATCGGGCTCAAACCCATGGACGGCTCGTCGAGCAGCAACACGCGGGGGCGGCTCATCAGCGCGCGGCCCATGGCCAGCATCTGCTGCTCGCCGCCACTCATGGTGCCGGCCAGTTGGTCCTTGCGTTCGCGCAGGCGCGGAAAAATCGTGAACATCTTCTCGATGTCCTCGGCGATGCCGCTTTTGTCGTCGCGGATGTAGGCGCCCATCTGCAGATTTTCGGTGATGGTCATGCGGGTGAACACGCCGCGGCCTTCCGGCACCATGGCCAGGCCGTCCCTGACCAGGTCCCAGGCGCCTTTGCCCTTGATGCTTTTGCCCAGGTACTCGATATCCCCGTCGACAAGCGGCAAGGTCCCCGTGATGGCTTTCATGGTGGTGGTCTTGCCGGCGCCGTTGGAACCAATCAGGGTGACGAGTTCGCCCTCGTGGACTTCAAAGTCAACGCCCTTGACCGCCTGGATGCCGCCGTAGGCGACCTTGAGCCCCGTGACCTTGAGAAGTGTGTTTGCCATGCTGTTGTTTCCCTTCAATGACCCGAGCCGAGGTAGGCGGTGATCACTTTTTCGTTTTTCTGCACCTCGGCCGGTGCGCCTTCGGCAATCTGCTTGCCGTAGTCGAGCACCGTGACGCGGTCGCACAAGCCCATCACGAGCTTGACGTCATGCTCGATCAGCAAGATGGTGCGGTTGTCCTTGCGGATCTGGTCGATCAGCTCGCGCAGCTGCACCTTCTCGGTCGCGTTCATGCCCGCCGCGGGTTCGTCGAGCGCAATCAGTTGAGGGTCGGTAGCCAGTGCCCGGGCAATCTCCAGGCGGCGCTGGTCGCCGTAACACAGCGTGCGGGCCTTGTATGCGGCGAACTTGCCGATGCCCACATAGTCCAGCAGCTCATGCGCACGTTTGGCAATTGCCGCTTCTTCGGCTTTGAAGCCGGAGGTGCGGAACACAGCCCCAATGAGGCCTGACTTCGTCCGCATATGGCGTCCGACCATGACGTTTTCAAGCGCCGTCATGTCGGCGAACAAGCGGATGTTCTGAAAGGTTCGGGCAATGCCAGCCTTGGCGACCTCATGCACCGCAGACGGCTTGTAGGGCTTGCCGGCCAGCTCGAAGGTGCCGCTGTCGGGCGTGTACAAACCGGTCAGCACATTGAAGAAGGTGGTCTTACCGGCGCCGTTGGGACCGATCAGGCCGTAGACCTGGCCGCGTTCGATATGGATGCCGACGTCGCTGAGGGCCTGCAGGCCGCCAAAACGTTTGGAGACACCGGCGACTTTGAGAATGGTTTCGCTCATGGCCATTCCTTAGGGGTTAATGGACTGGATGGGGTCGTTGCCGACCGGCGTGTTCAGCGTCTTGCCGTGCTCGCGCGCAGGCCACAGGCCCCGCGGCCGCGACAGCATGATGGCGATCATGGCCAGCGCGATCAGCAACTGACGCAGAATGGAGGAGTCCAGGCGCCCCCCGGTCATGGCCTGCAGCGGACCGGCCACATGACGCAAAACCTCAGGCAGGGCCGCGAGCAGCAGGGCCCCCAGGATCACGCCGGGCAGGTGGCCGATTCCGCCCAGCACGACCATGGCCACAATCATGACCGACTCCATCAGGCTGAAGGATTCGGGCGATACAAAACCCTGGAAGGCTGCAAACATGGAGCCGGACACGCCGCCGAAGGTCGCACCCATGCCGAAGGCCAGGAGTTTCATGTTGCGGGTGTTGATGCCCATGGCCTTGGCTGCGATTTCGTCCTCGCGGATGGCCATCCATGCGCGACCGATGCGCGAATTTTCAAGCCGGTGACAAATCACGACAGACACAACAACCAGTGCCAGGAACAGGTAGTAATACATGGTCACCGAGGCGATCTCGAAGCCGAGGAGTTCGTGTGACTTGCCCAGATCGAACCCGAAAAACTTCATCGAGTCGATCTGGTTGATGCCTTTGGGCCCGTTGGTCAGGTTGATCGGACGGTCCAGGTTGTTCAGGAACACGCGGATGATTTCGCCAAAGCCCAGCGTGACAATTGCCAGGTAATCGCCGCGCAGCTTGAGCACAGGAATGCCCAGCAAAACGCCAAAACAGGCGGCCAGCACTGCCGCCATCGGTATGACCGCCCAGATCGGCAGATGCAGCCCGTTCGGGAATTCGGCCGCAATCCAGGGAAATGCGCTGGCCAGATGCGGCGATCCCAGCAGTGCAAAAAGGTAGGCGCCGACTGCAAAAAAAGCGACGTAGCCCAGGTCCAGCAGGCCGGCGTAACCGACCACGATGTTCAGGCCCAGCGCCAGCAGCACATACAGCAGCGCCATGTCGACAATGCGAACCCAGGCGTTGCCGCCCTGTTGCAGCAACAGGGGCAGGATCAGCAGGGCGGCCGCGGCCACCAGAAAAGTCAGGAGTCTGTGTTGTTTCATCATGATGCGTCTCCTAAGCCCTGTCCGCCACCCGCTCACCGAGCAGGCCGGAGGGCCGCAAGGTGAGCACAAAAATCAGCACAATAAAGGCGAAGATGTCCGAGTACTGGCTACCGAGAACGCCACCGGTCCAGGTGCCGAGGTAGCCGCCGCCTATAGCTTCGATCAGCCCCAGCAAAATGCCACCCAGCACGGCACCGCCAAGATTGCCGATACCGCCGAACACCGCCGCAGTGAAGGCCTTCAGCCCGGGCAGGAAGCCCATGGTGTGCTGCACCGTGCCGTAGTTGGAGGCGTACATCACACCGGCCAGCGCCGCCAGCACGGCGCCAATGATGAAGGTCGCCGAGATCACGGTATCGGGCTTGACGCCCATCAGTGCCGCCACCCGAGGGTTCTCGGCCGTGGCGCGCATCGCGCGCCCCAGCTTGGTGTAGTTGACCAGGTACATCAGGATGGCCAGCGATACTGCGGTGGCGCCCAGGATGAAAATTTGCGTCACCGTGATCACCGCCCCGCCCAGGTGCAGCGGCTCGGAGGGCAGCAGCGTCGGGTAGGGCTTGTAATTGGGCTTCCAGATGATCATGGCCAGCGTCTGCAGCAGGATGGACACGCCAATGGCGGTGATCAGGGGTGCCAGCCGCGGCGAATTCCGCAGTGGCCGATAGGCAATTTTTTCAATCGAAAAGTTGAGGGCGCCGCTGACAACAAAGGCAATCAGCAGGGAACACAGCAGTATGAGCCAACCGGGCGTTCCTGGCATGGCATCCTGCATCCAGACAATGATGGTCCAGCTGGTGATCGCACCCACCATGAGAACCTCGCCATGCGCAAAGTTGATCAGGCCGATGATGCCGTACACCATGGTGTAGCCGAGGGCGACGAGGGCGTACATGCTGCCCAGCACCAGCCCGTTGATGATCTGCTGAAGAAAAACTTCCATAACTCACTCTCCCGTTTGAATTCAGTTGCCAGCTCTGCCTCACACCATGCGAGGCCGCGACGTATGGGATCACCATGAAATCGCGCGAGTTAACAAAAAGCCCGCCTATCAAAACCAGCGGACCGGCCGGGCTTGGGTGGCGAGCGAATCCGCAAATTGTAGCCACGCCTCTCACGCGAGAAAGGGGCCAGCATGCTGCTTTTCGCGGGGTTAACCCTCGAGTAACTGCATTTATGAGGCTGAATCAGGCGATATCAGGAGGTTTTGCTTTCCATTAGTTTTTCTGCTTGTTCCGGGCTTTCAGCTCGTTCAACTTATCTGAAATCCTGATTTCCAGGCCTCGATTGACGGGTCGGTAAAACCCGGGCGCAGGCATGCCTTCGGGCAGATAACTTTCACCGGCGGCAAAGCCGCCCTCTTCATCATGGGCGTACCGGTAATTCTTGCCGTAGTCCAGCTCTTTCATCAGCTTCGTGGGTGCATTGCGCAGATGCAGCGGCACCGGCCGTGTGCCGTCCTTTTTCACAAAAGCGCGGGCTTCGTTGAATGCCTTGTAGACAGCGTTGGACTTGGGTGCAACCGCAAGGTAGATCACACACTCGGCCAGCGCCAGCTCGCCCTCAGGCGAACCGAGGCGCTCGTAGACTTCAGCGGCATCGAGCGCCAGCCGCAGCGCGCGCGGATCGGCCAGACCGATGTCTTCGCTGGCCATGCGGATCAGGCGGCGCGCCATGTATCTGGGCTCGGCGCCGCCGTCGAGCATGCGCACCAGCCAGTAGAGCGCCGCGTCCGGGTCGGAGCCGCGCACTGACTTGTGCAGCGCCGAGATGGTGTCGTAAAACTGCTCGCCGCCTTTGTCGTAGCGGCGCATCTGCTGACCCAGCACCTTGAGCAGCCAGGTACCGGTGACATGCACACCGCCGTCCTTGTTCTCGCGTCGGGCGGCGACATCGAGCGACTCCAGGGTATTGAGCAGGCGCCGCGCATCGCCGTCCGCATAGGCCACCAGCTGGTCTACCGCTTCGCTTGCTATCGATTCAATAGCTGTCAGCGCACGTTCTGCGAGGACTTTGGTGATGATTTGCTTGAGATCGTCGTCGCCCAGCGGCTGCAGGACATAAACCACGGCGCGCGACAGCAAGGCGGAGTTGACCTCGAACGAGGGATTTTCGGTGGTGGCGCCTATGAAGGTGAACAGTCCGCTTTCCACATGTGGCAAAAACGCGTCCTGCTGCGACTTGTTAAAGCGGTGCACCTCGTCAACAAACATGATGGTGCGCCTGCCCTGCCCCTGCCAGATGCTGGCCTGCTCTACCGCCTCGCGGATGTCCTTGACGCCGCCCAGCACAGCCGAGATGGTGATGAAATGCGCATCAAAGCTGCTGGCCATCAGGCGGGCGATGGTGGTCTTGCCGACACCCGGCGGGCCCCAGAGAATGCAGCTATGGGGCTGGCCCGACTCGAAGGCGATACGCAGCGGCATGTCTTCACCCAGCAAATGCTGCTGGCCGATCACCTCGCCCAGCGACTGGGGCCGGAACCGTTCAGCCAGCGGCGCTGCCGATTTGGCATCCGCGCCGGGGCCGAATGAAGTCTCCGCGCGCGTGGCCATGCCGTACGGGTTACTGTCGAATCACGTCCGCGCCGGCTGGTGGCTTGAACTGGAAAGCGGCTGCATTCAGCGCCGGGTTGACCTCGAAATTGCTGAAGCTCATCACCGACCGCTGGCCGAAACTGTCGAGGATTTCCAGCCGGGCCAGTTCGCTGCCCTTGGCACTTTCCCGGAAGCCCACGCTGATGCTCTGCACCTGGCCATCCTTTGTCTTGGGTGTGGCCAGAATCCACTCGAGGCCGTCCTTGCCCGGCTGGGGGACCAATGTGAAGTCCGCCTGCAAAGCCTTGATGTCGGCAGCGGCGGCAATCACGGCGGCGGGCGTGCCGCCCAGCACCTGGCTGAGCTTGCGCGCCGTGACCTGGTTCAGGTCGACGTCATGCAACCAGAGGGTCTGGCCGTCGGAAACAATGCTTTGCTCGAACGGCTTCTTGTAGACAAACTTGAAGCGATTGGGCCGCAAAAACTCGAAGCTGCCGCTGGAGGTTTTGGTTTTTGCGGTCTGGCCGTCGCGTGCCGGACTGGTAACGACTTGAGTGAACTCGGCCCGCCCGCTTCTGGTGTTTTTGACAAAAGCTTCAAGGCTCTCCAGACCGCTCCCGGAGGCGCCCTGGGCGCTCGCAGCAACCGAGCCAAGGGCCAGCGCGCCGGCCAGGACGATCCCCGCACTACGGGACAGAACGGAAGCAAGAGAGAATGGCAAAGCGTGGTTCATGGTGTTCCAGATGATGTTTGAGCGCAGGCCGATACCCATATCTTTGAGATAAGGTCATCCCAGATTGGTTGCCAGAACAATGTATAGCCGCAGTAAAGGCAGCCCTGTCATCCTTCGGCGCGCGCAGGCACCAGAATTTCACGCTGGCCGCTGCCCGACATGGCACTGATCATTCCCGATTTTTCCATCTCTTCGAGCATGCGGGCGGCGCGGTTGTAGCCAATTTTCAGGTGGCGCTGGACCAGCGAGATCGAGGCCTTGCGGTTTTTGAGCACAATCTCGACGGCCTGGTCGTACATCGGGTCCTTGTCGCCCTCGGCATTGCCACCTGCATCACCGAGCAGGTCACCATCACCATCAACGGTGCCACCCTCGAGTACGCCATCGATGTAATTGGGTTCGCCCTGCTGCTTCAGGTAAGCCACCACACGGTGCACCTCATCGTCGCTCACAAAAGCGCCATGCACACGTATCGGGAAGCCGGTGCCGCTGGGCATGTAGAGCATGTCGCCCATGCCCAGCAGCGCTTCGGCGCCCATCTGGTCAAGAATGGTGCGGCTGTCGATCTTGCTGCTGACCTGGAAACTCAGGCGCGTCGGGATGTTGGCCTTGATCAGGCCGGTGATCACGTCCACGCTGGGGCGCTGGGTGGCCAACACCAGATGGATGCCAGCGGCGCGTGCCTTTTGCGCCAGCCGCGCAATCAGCTCCTCGATCTTCTTGCCGACCACCATCATCAAGTCGGCCAGCTCATCGATCACGACCACAATGTAGGGCAGGCGCTCGAGCGGCTCGGGTTGCTCAGGTGTCAGGCTGAATGGGTTGTAGATAAATTCACCGCGCGTCTTGGCTTCGTCGATCTTGACGTTGTAGCCCGCCAGGTTACGCACACCCATCTTGCTCATGAGCTTGTAACGTTTTTCCATCTCGGCGACACACCAGTTCAGTCCATGTGCGGCCTGGCGCATGTCCGTGACCACGGGGGCTAGCAGATGCGGGATACCTTCATACACGCTCATTTCGAGCATCTTGGGATCGATCAGCAACAGGCGCACATCACGCGCGTCAGCCTTGTAGAGCAGGCTCAAAATCATCGCGTTGATGCCGACCGATTTGCCCGAACCGGTGGTGCCGGCCACCAGGCAGTGCGGCATCTTCGCCAAGTCGGCCACTATTGGCGCACCGCTGATGTCCTTACCCAAGCCTATCGTCAGCATGGACTTGGCTTCGTTGTAGACCTGCGAGCCAAGGATCTCGCTGAGCTTGATGGACTGACGCTTGGCGTTGGGCAGTTCCAGAGCCATGTAGTTTTTACCGGGAATGGTCTCGATCACGCGGATGGACACCAGACTCAGCGCGCGCGCTAGGTCCTTGGCCAGATTCACGATCTGCGCGCCCTTGACACCGGTGGCAGGCTCGATCTCGTAACGGGTGATCACCGGCCCAGGCGCGGCAGCCACCACCCGAACCTCGACGCCGAAATCCTTAAGCTTTTTCTCGATCAGGCGGGAGGTCATCTCCAGCGTCTCAGGGGCCACGGTCTCCTGCCGTGTCAACGCGCCGTCGAGCAGGTCCACCTGCGGCAGCTTGGAGTCGGGCATCTCGCTGAACAGCGGTTTTTGCCGCTCCTTGGCAACACGCTCGCTTTTCGGAATCTCGGCCAGCGTGGGCTCGATCAGCACAGGGATCGGGTGATGCTCCTCAATCTCGATGCGCTCTTCGTGCAGGGTCTCCTCCCGCTCGCGCGCCGCGACCCGGCCCACTGCCAGATCTTCAGCGATCTCGCGCTTTTCCCGGCGCGACTCGATCAGCTCATCAACCCACGCGCCTATGCGTTGAGCGGTGCGGGCCCACGAAAAACCAAACACCACAGACACCGCGATCACGCTCAAGGCGATCCAGACCAGACCCGAACCGGTAAAACCCAGCCACTTTACGCTGGCGGGACCGGCCAGGTAACCCAGCACGCCACCGGCATGTCCGCCAGGCAACATCGATTCAAAACGATAAAGGCGTGACCATTCCAGCGCTGTGCTGGCCAGCAGCAGCAGCGCCAGACATGCCCAGAATCTGGCCCGATCAGCAGCGGAGACAGTGGCCGCCTGCCCGCGCAAGCCACGCGCCAGTGACCCAAGCCACGCGCGAAATCCCGCAGCAAGCGCCCACCACACCGAAAATCCAAAAAGAAAATAGCTGGCATCGGCCAGCTGCGCGCCAAGGCGCCCGCCCCAGTTGCGTGTCGAGGCGTCGACGAGTTCGCGGCTGCCGGTTGTCGACCAGGCCGCGTCCTGCGGCGAGTAGCTGATCAGTGCCCCCAGCCAGAAAACCAGCGCCAGCAGGCCGAGGATCAGACTGACTTCGTGGGCAAAGCGTTTCACGCCGCCCACAGCAGGCGCGGCGGCAGAGGTTCGGGTGTTCAATGTGTCGAGGGAATAAGTCATAAACCGGTGCTGAGCTTAACCCAGTTGAGCAGGCACGAATGACTGCCCACGCGGCAAATACCGACGGATCAACCCAAGGTATTGAGCCGGTCCTTGACCCACATCGAACCATCAATACGTGTCTCGATGTAACCGCGCTCTTCGAGGTCTTTCATGACGCGGCTGACCATCTCGCGCGATGCGCCCACCATCTTGGCCAGATCCTGGCGCGACACCTTGTCGCGGATCACTGTGTTGCCATCGTGGTCGGGCACGGCGGACTCCAGCAAAGCCCTCGCCACGCGGCCATAAACATCCATGAGGGCCAGTGATTCGATCTTGCGGTCAGCGTGCCGCAGGCGTTGGACCAGGCCTTTCATGACCGCGTAGGCCATGGAGCTGTTTTCCGGCAGGCAGCGTGCAAATTCGGGCCTGCCGACGACCAGCACGTCGGTTTGGACTTCGGTACGAACAGAAGCGGAATGCGGCTCGCTGTCAATCAGGCTCATTTCACCGACGTAGTCGCCCGGGTGCAGCGTGGCCAGGATCACTTCCCTACCCCGGGCATCCGTGGTGACGACACGGGCACGGCCTGTGAGCAAAATGGCCAGGGCGTTGGACTGTTTACCCTGCTCGACAATCGCTTCCCCGCGCTTGTAACGGCGTTTGATGACTGCTGCAGCAATTGCTTCGGCCTGAGAGGCTGTCAACATCGAGAACAGGGGAACGCGCCGGATTAGTTCCAGGTTGGAGACCATCGTGGACATATCAAACTTCTCCTGATTGCGCCGCCGAAGGGGCTTCGCTCGAGTTCTTACAATGTGTAAGTGTTGTACCCGCCAAATATCCAGCCATCAGGGTTTCAAATACGCGGGCCGGCCTCAGTTGATTGCAACTCTAACTGAGTTCCCATGCTTTCCGAATCAGATTTTCACTAATGAAACACTCCAAAGTCCTCATTCTCGGCTCAGGCCCTGCCGGCTACACCGCCGCCGTGTATGCAGCCCGTGCCAACCTCAATCCAGTCCTGATCACCG
Organism: Polaromonas sp.; assembly: GCF_013817205.1. Lineage (GTDB taxonomy): Bacteria > Pseudomonadota > Gammaproteobacteria > Burkholderiales > Burkholderiaceae_C > Polaromonas. The sequence continues at coordinate 6,899 of NZ_JACDDD010000021.1, read as the reverse complement.
GCATTGCACAGGGCGGGCAGCTGATGACCACCACCGACGTGGATAACTGGCCGGCCGACGCAGAGGGGGTGCAGGGCCCGGATCTGATGCAGCGCTTCCTCGCCCACGCGGAACGCTTCAAGACTGAGATTGTTTTTGACCATATCAACAAGGTCGATTTCAGCCAGCGTCCTTTCACGCTGACCGGCGACAGCGGCACCTACACCTGCGACACGCTGATCATTGCCACCGGCGCCTCAGCGAAGTACCTAGGCCTGGCCTCAGAAACAGCCTTCATGGGAAGAGGCGTGTCCGGCTGCGCCACCTGCGACGGTTTTTTCTATCGCGACCAGAAAGTCTGCGTGGTGGGTGGCGGCAACACAGCCGTCGAAGAGGCGCTTTACCTCTCCAACATCGCCAGCAAGGTGATGCTGGTGCACAGGCGCGACAAGTTCAAGGCCGAGGCCATACTGATCGACAAGCTCCACGAGAAGGTCGCAGCCGGCAAGATCGAGCTGAAGTTGCACCAAACCCTGGACGAGGTCCTGGGTGATGCATCCGGCGTCAATGGCGTGCGCCTCAAAAGCACCCAGACCGGCGCCACCGAGGACATCGCCTTGCAGGGCTGTTTTATCGCGATCGGCCACCAGCCCAACACCGACATCTTTGCCGGGCAGCTGGACATGAAAGATGGCTACATCATCACCCAAGCCGGGCTGCAGGGATTTGCCACCATGACCAGCGTGCCGGGTGTGTTTGCTGCTGGCGATGTGCAGGACCATGTCTACCGCCAAGCCATCACCAGCGCCGGTACCGGCTGCATGGCGGCGCTCGATGCGCAGCGCTTTCTCGAGCAAAGTTAGGCCCCCACGGTTGCTCACTGCGTGTAGCGCCCTGCCCCCCGAGGGGGCCGCTGCGCCTGCGGCCCGGCGAAACCGGTTCCGCGGCCCCGGCTTGAATTTTTGCTCGTGTGGCCCTCGCGAAGACCTGTGACCCCGCACTTGGTCGGAAGCCGGGGCTTGAGGACGGTGACTTTTCAGGCTATAATCTATGGCTTAGCTGCGCACCCCCTGGGGAGCCGGCATCCGATTTCTATTTTTTTACGGAGAGTGCTCATGGCACGCGTCTGTCAGGTAACGGGCAAAGGCCCGATGGTGGGAAACAATGTTTCTCACGCCAACAACAAAACCAAGCGCCGGTTTTTGCCCAATCTGCAATACCGCCGATTCTGGGTCGAGACTGAAAACCGCTGGGTTCGCCTGCGCGTGACCAGCGCGGGTTTGCGTCTTGTCGACAAGCTCGGTATCGATGCGGTCCTGGTGGACCTTCGTGCCCGCGGTGAAATCTAAGGAGCATCACCATGGCTAAAGGCGCACGCGAAAAAATCAAGCTGGAATCAACCGCCGGCACCGGTCACTTCTACACGACCACCAAAAACAAGAAGACCACACCTGACAAGATGCTGATCATGAAATTTGATCCCAAGGCACGCAAGCACGTGGAATACAAGGAAATCAAGCTGAAGTAATTCGGACTGGTTTCAGCGCTGCCTGGCAGCATTTTGAAAAGCCCGCTGGTTTCCCGGCGGGTTTTTTTATGCCCGCATCATTCTGGTGCCTGTCTTGCCCCAGGAGTTGTCTTGCCCCAGGGGTTCGCTCATCTGTCCGCGGTCCAAATAGGGCATGAAGACCCGGCAACCAGACATACCTCCCGCCGACAACAGTCAGCGGACGTGAAAAAGGCTGCAGCAGCGGGGAAACTGGTGCAGCCTGATACGCCCCCGCCAAAAGCGGGTGGCAATCTTTAAGCGCGCGCAGCGCGCAGGTTCACGGAGAAGTCACGCAGGGCGGCAATCCCGCTTTCTTCCGCGCGGCGGCACCATGCCTGCAAGTCGACTGCAAGTTGTTCGCGCGATGCAGAAGTGGACATCCACATCTGGCGCAGCTCTTCGCGCATGGTGACCATTTTGTCGAGCACCGGGTGTTCAGCAAGCGCCTGTGCGATCTGCGGCTTGGCAGCTGCAGGCACCTTGTCGTCGTCGCGGTGCAACCAGCGATTGGCCGCTTTGAGCACTGAGATGTCTGCCTTGCGCGCCTTCAACGCCTCGAGTTCGGCCTGCCCGGCCCGGCGCAGCTCACGTGCATACCCGGCCATCACTTCATAACGGTGGGCGATCAGCGCTTCCAGTGTTTTCTCGTCAGCCACCGGCTGAATGGAGCCGAGTGTCAGTTTTGGTGGCACCTTCTTGACCGTTGCCAGGCCGACTTTTTCCATGGCCCGAATGTAGACCCAGCCAATGTCGAACTCATAGGGCTTGACAGAAAACTTGGCCGCCGTCGGGTAGGTGTGGTGGTTGTTGTGCAACTCCTCGCCGCCAATCATGATGCCCCAAGGGGAAATATTGGTGCTGGCGTCAGGCGCCTCGAAGTTGCGGTAACCCCAGTAGTGGCCAATGCCATTGATGATGCCGGCGGCCGTCACAGGAATCCAGGCCATTTGCACCGCCCAGACGGCCAAGCCAGCTGCGCCGAACAGTGCCAAGTTGATGATCATCATCAAGCCCACCCCCTGCCAGCTGTAGCGGGTGTACAGATTGCGCTCCACCCAGTCGTTCGGCGTGCCGTGGCCGTACTTGACCATGGTTTCCTTGTTTTTGCTTTCAGCGCGATAAAGTTCGGCACCTTGCCAGAAGACCTTCTTGATGCCGTGAGCCTGGGGGCTGTGCGGATCCTCGATGGTTTCGCACTTGGCGTGGTGCTTGCGGTGGATGGACACCCACTCCTTTGTGACCTGGCCGGTGCCCAGCCAGAGCCAAAACCGGAAAAAATGCGACGGGATGGCGTGCAGGTCCATCGCGCGATGGGCTTGATGGCGGTGCAGGTAGATCGTCACACTCGCAATGGTGATGTGTGTCGTCACCAAGGTATACAACACGATTTGCCACCAGCTGGCAGCAATCAGGCCATGGGCCAGCCAGTCAAGGGCGGCGTCAAACAAAATCATGGGGGTCCTTTAAACAATATGCAACAGCGCCCTGCAACTTTGTCAAAACTGTGCTGGACTACGCGCCTATTGTAGGCGGCACACACTAAATTGCCAAACCACCGGAGCCAGGAAAGCTGCGTATGCGGTAAAAGTCCGGTAAATCCTGCAAAAAACGTCAAAAAAAAATATTTAGCTGCTTCAGGTCGCTAACCGCATCAAACTTTCTCCCAGACGGCGGCGAAAAAGCCGTCAGTCTGATGCAGGTAAGGCCACAGTCTCAGGTAGGACCCGCTGCAAAGCTTTGCAGCGCCCTCCACCCCTAGATGCGTCAACAAATCGCTTGTTTCAAGAGGCGCGAACTCTTTATTCGCCCCCGTGAATGCCTCGGCAATGGATTCGTTTTCATCGCGCAGCACGCTGCAAGTGGCGTAGACCAGCCGTCCTCCCGGCTTGAGCAGGCGCGCGGCGCTTTGCAGGATGGCAGCCTGCTTGGCCGTCAGCTCCTCGATCGCCTTGGGCGTCTGGCGCCACTTGAGGTCCGGATTGCGCCGCAGCGTCCCCAGCCCCGAACAAGGCGCATCAATCAACACCCGGTCGATCTTGCCGGCCAGACGTTTGATCCGGTCGTCGCGCTCATGCGCAATCGCCACCGGGTGCACATTGGACAGCCCGCTGCGCGCAAGCCGCGGCTTCAGCGCGTCCAGACGATGGCCGGAGGTGTCGAAGGCGTACAGGCGGCCGGTGTTGCGCATGCTGGCACCCAGCGCCAGGGTCTTGCCGCCTGCGCCGGCGCAGAAATCCACCACCATTTCGCCGCGCTTGGCATCGACAAGCAAGGCCAGCAGCTGGGAACCTTCGTCCTGCACCTCAATGGCGCCACGGGTAAAAGCATCCAGCTTGTTCAACGCTGGCTTGGTCGTCATGCGCAGGCCCCACGGCGAATAGGGCGTTGCTATCGTTTTGATAGCTGCCTTCGCAAGCTCTTTCTGCACCTCGGCCCGTTTATCCTTCAAAGTGTTGACGCGAAGGTCCAGGCCCGCTGGGGCGTTGAGGCTTTCAACCAGCGGCCAGAAGTCGTCCCCCAACTGCTCTTTGAGCGGCTCGACCAGCCAGGCGGGCAGGTTGTGGCGGTGCAGTTCCATCAAATCGGCGGGTTTGACCTGGTCGCAGCGGGCCAGCCAGTCTTTTTCGGGCTCGGTCAGCGCGCCCAGCAAAAAATCGCGCTCAGCAGCAAAGCCCAGAATGGCCAAACGCCGCTCTGGCGGGCCGCTGCCGTGCTGGGCCAGGTAGGTGTAGAGATTTTTTTTGCGCAACACGCCATAAATCGTCTCTGCCACTGTGGCGCGTTCGCGCGGCCCAAGGCGTTGCTCGCGGAAATGGCGTGACACCACCATGTCGGCGGGGTGATCAAATTTGAGGACCTGCTTGAGAAGCGTGGAACAACTGTCGAGTAGAGCGTTAGGGTGCATAGCCCCCTATTGTCCCACCCGGCAACAAATTCTCAAGCCAGGGTGCGAATGTAGACGGGTTCGAAAGCGTTTTTCTCGATTTCAGCACGCGTGGGCGACTCGCCGGCCCACAACACCAACGTGGGGCCGGGCAAGTCGAGTGAGCGCTCCAGCTCGCGGCAAAGGTAATACCGGTCTTCGTCATCCATGCCCGGCAACTCCACAAAGACGATGTAGCAGCGCCTGTGGGCAAACTCGCGCAGGCTTTTGCGCACCACCCAGGCCCTGGCAACTGGCTTGCAGCGGGCAAGATCCGCCTGCAACTCGCCCTTTTCAAATTCGCTCAAGTCGTGACGTGTGACGGCCTGGAAGAACGGCGTGTTAGCCAGCTCTTCCCAGGCTCGCCCTTCCGCTTCGCCCGCCTGCTTGAGTCTTTCGCGCCAGAGCTTGAGCGCCTTGTCGTCCAGGCTGCCGTCAGGGCCAGGCTTTTCCTGTTCGGCCACGGCCATGCGACAAGCCCACCAGCGATGCGGTGCGCTGTTGTCAAACAAGTGGGCCAGGCATTCCATCCTCAGTGTGCGCTCACCTGCCTGCAGGCACAGCACCAGTCCGCGCAGTGCACCGGCATGGCCGGGCGTGATCTCAAGCGCACGCTGGTAAAGGGCGCGCACATCGGCCCGTGCGTCCAGGCGGCGCAGCAGGTCGGCCCACTCGGTCATTTCGTCGGCGTTGTTGCGCGCGGCGCTTGCCGCCAGCGCTTGCGCGCGCGCGCGCACCCGGGCAAGGTAAGCGTGATGTTGCTTCCAGTCAGTGGCATTGGCTTTGCACCATTCGTTGTCAAAATGGGCAATCCATTTGGTAGCGCCACGGCCCAGCAAATCCAGCGCTGGCCGCTCTGACCAAGCCGGCAGACCCTTGCTGCCCTCCAGCGCCTCCAGCCGGTCGCGCAGCACCGGGTGGGTGTCTTCCACGTCGCTGATCTGGCGCATGGTCTGGCGCAGCGTCTCGCGGGCAAAGTCCTCCGGCAGCGGCAACACCAGCAGTTTGCGCATGGCGGTGTAGGGCCCCACAGGCAACCCGCTGGCGGCAGCTGAACTCCAGTGACCCGGCCAGAACTCCTTGTGCACCCACTCTCCCTTGATGGCAATTTCGGTCAGCGCAGCGGCAGCAACGTCCCTGCCCAACAGTTTGCCGGCAATGCGGTCGGCCTCGTACTCATCCTGACGGGCCAGGGCAAAGGTTTTGGCAGAAAAGCGTGGGAAATACCAGCGCAAGAAGGCCTGGGTGGCTGCAGCCACGGGACCTTCGTCATTGCGCAGCCCGTGGTTGAGCTTGGCCCAACTCAGACGGGTGCGATAAATCCACGCCGCAAAGCGCCCGTGGTCGCCGCGTAAATGACCGTACTCATGCGCCAGCACCGCCAGAAAACGCGGCCTGTCCACCGCCAGCAGCAAAGGCAGGCCTATGGTGAGGTAATTAACCGCACCGCCAAAAAGCCCAAACCGGGGATGCTGGCTGATGCTGGCATTGAACTCCGCGTCCAGCAACACCTTGTGAATGGGCGGACCCTTGATCTTTTTGCGGATACGTTCGAGCGCTTCAAAAAGCGCGGGGGCATCTGCGGGCAGCACCTGCACACCTTCGGGTGCATCAAGCCGGCACCACAGTGCCTGCAAAGTAGTCCAGAGCAGACCACCTGCGCCCAGCAGAAGCCAGATATGGGTGCCCTTGAATTTGCCCTGCAGCATCGCGCCAACGGTCCAGCCCAGAACACCTGCCGCAAGCAGCAGACAACCGATGACCCAGGCGTAACCCAAGGCTGCGAACAAAGCGACGCTTCGGCGGTAAGCCTTGCTGTCTTCGGCGCTGGCATGTTCGCTGAGCCGCACCAAGTGGATGAAATCTGCACGCTCCATGACACCCCCCTCTTCTTGTGTGGACAATCTTAACCATGAACGAGAACCTCCCTCCCCTGATCGAAACCCATCCTGGTTTGTACCGCCACTACAAGGGCTGGATGTACGAAGTCATTGGCACGGTACGCCACAGCGAAAGTCTGGAGTCGTTGACGCTGTACAGGGCGCTTTATGGCGAGAAGGGGTTGTGGGTCCGGCCAGCGGCGATGTTCAACGAGGAAGTGGTGATCGACGGTGTGCGGCAGCCTCGTTTTGCCCGGCAAGCCAGTCAGGCAACGGCCGGTGAAAGCGCTCCCTAGAGTGCCAAGACCGCCCGACCCCCGGCTTTCAGAGACAAATCCGGACATTGCCCTATTGTTATGGCAATAGTTTGCTATCTATTTAGGGGCTTAGGAAGCAAAGTTCACATTCAAGTGAGCTAAGTTCCTATGGTGATTCAGAAAAACTGAATCGCCCCGGGAATTGAGGAGGCTCCAACCTTTGAGAAGATGGAGCCATGAAGAAATCAAACAAGTTTTCCCCCGAAGTACGCGAACGCGCGGTCCGTATGGTGCAGGAGCACCGAGGCGAG
>NZ_JACDDD010000102.1 GCF_013817205.1 Polaromonas sp. | reverse complement strand
ACTCGCCTCGGTGCTCCTGCACCATACGGACCGCGCGTTCGCGTACTTCGGGGGAAAACTTGTTTGATTTCTTCATGGCTCCATCTTCTCAAAGGTTGGAGCCTCCTCAATTCCCGGGGCGATTCAGCCACCTGAGAAGACGCAGTCTCCTCAGGTTACCGCTTATGGGAGATTGCACATCCTTTCCGGCAGCACGTAGACCGTCTCGGAGGCGCAAATGTTGGCTATAAATTGGCCATTTTTTGGATACCTCCTTATGGTGCAACTCGTGCATGCGAGCTTTCAGACGGGCGCTCAAATTCTTCTCAATCATATCCAAGGTGCCAACGACATGGATGCGACTACAAGAAACCTGAAGACCTCATTGGTGAGAACGGCCTACTCAAGCTGTTGACCAAGAAATTGGTGGAGCGCGCCCTTCAAGCCGAGATGGCAGAACATCTGGGCCACGCCAAAAATGAGACTGTTGCCAATGTTGCTGGCAACACCCGCAACGGCAAGAGCAAGAAGACCCTCAAAGGCGACTTTGGCGAGTTGCCCATAGAAATTCCTCGCGATCGCCACGGCAGCTTTGAGCCGCAGCTCATCACCAAGCACCAGACCCGCTAGGCTGGCTTTGATGAAAAAATCCTGTCCCTGTACGCCCGAGGCATGACGGTACGCGAGATCCAGGGCCATCTGCAAGAGATGTACGGGGCCGAGGTGTCACCCACCCTGATCTCCTCGGTCACAGATGCCGTCATGGACGATGCCAAGGCTTGGCAGGCCCGCCCACTGGATGCGCTGTACCCCATCGTCTACCTGGACTGCATCCACGTCAAAACCCGGGATGCCGGCGCTGTGCGTGCCAAGGCGGTGTACCTGGCACTGGGCATCAACATGGACGGTGAGAAAGAACTGCTGGGCCTGTGGATCGCCCAGACTGAGGGCGCCAAGTTCTGGCTGCAGGTGGTGACTGAACTCAAGAACCGGGGCGTGCAGGATATCTTCATTGCCTGCGTGGATGGTTTGAAGGGATTCCCGGAGGCTATCGAGGCGGTGTACCCCAAAGCCGCAGTCCAACTGTGTCTGGTGCACATGGTGCGCCACAGCCTGAACTACGTCAGCTGGAAGTTGCGCAAGGTGATCGCTGCAGACCTGAAGACTATCTATGCTGCGGCCACTGTCGATGAGGCGCAAATGCGGCTGCAGGAGTTTGATGACAAGTGGGGTGCAGACTACCCCACTATCGTCAAATCCTGGCGCAGCAACTGGGCACGCATCACGCCGTTCTTTGATTACCCGCCGGAGATACGGCGCATCATTTACACGACCAACGCTATTGAGTCGGTGAACATGAGTCTGCGAAAGATCACCAAGAACCGGGGCTCGTTTCCCAGTGACGACGCCCTGCTGAAATTGTTCTACCTGGCCTTGGCCAACATAGCCAAGAAATGGACGATGCCGCTCAGAGACTGGAAGGCTGCATTGACCCGGTTTACTATCCAGTTTGAGGAGAGAATGCCCAAGACTTAACACTCGCCCCGTTTACACAAAATTCGGGACACCCTCGCGTATTGCCCTTTGTGTCTGCAATGCGATGAGGTGCCCTATTACCGTAGGTCTTGGCGATTGGCGTGCGTCACAGCCTGCACAACGCACGGGGTGGCCTTGATTGACACCTGTCTGCAATGCAGAAGCCCTGTTATGCCGCACCGGGTCGATATTGGACGGTGCGGCGCCACGCCACGTAACCGCTCCTTCATACGGTGCTGGAACTGTGGCTCCAAACTCAGTGCTGGGGCAGTGGAGCGATGCGGCGAGGACTTGCTGGCCTTCATAAGGCACCTGGAAGGGGTGCTCCAGCTCGGTTTTGTTCACTCAGGCAGTCACTTCGGGTTGCACTCCATCCCCTACTTCGCGGGACTAAGAGTTCTCGCCCGTGTGGTGGGGAAGCAAAACTTCGCAGGATACGGTTCCATCGAACGCTTGCCGGTGGGACAGCGACATGCCGTGATGGGCGGGTTGTCGAGCTTCTAGATTCTTGGCCCAACAACTTTCTGCACTGGATGAGGCAATCGCACACCACCTACTGCGGCATCGTGCAGCCGCGAGAGGTACCCCCTTTTTGGCTGGAGGACGCTGTCTGCCAGCTGAAGCGGCACCAGCATCCTGCGCGTAGCCAAGCGGAGATACATGAGGTTGCGCGGTTTGTTGTCAGCCGGCATGGTCGATTGGAAGTGGGCATGTTGAGGCGCTGTTATGGCGTGAATCTGGGTCCAGAAAGGTACCCTCTCACTTTCCGTACAGCGGTGTCGCATGAAAACCATGAGGCGTTGATAGCTTCGCTTGAGCATGCTGCTGCGGGCAGTTTTGACGCCAGGATCAGATTTGCGTGCCTGCAGGACATAGTCATGTTCAGTCTGTACCGGTTTACAGACCTGTCGACCGCAAAACTCTGTGCGCTGCCGCTTGCTGTAATGACGCCTTTACAAATCCTTCCGTCCGACGAGGCTTGGTGGGGTGCTCCGAGCAATTCAGTTGAAGCCATTCGAGCCGTAAGCAGGCATCTCGACGGTGTACGCCGACGGTTTTCAGGCCTTGAGTCGTGCCCTTTTACATTTCTCTCGCCCTTTACCGGGCGGCCATTGCGAGCCACCGGTATGCAATCGCGGTTTCGCCAAGCCGTCGTGAGAGCCGGGCTAGCGGCGCCCATCCCAAATATGACGGTCTATAAAGCCAGACAGTCCGAGAGCTTTGCCGGTTCAAAATTGCAGTATTGAATCGCCCCGGGGCGATTCAGTTTCTTGTACTTACAAATATCCTGCAATTGCAGGAGGAAATTTTTTCTCCAGCCGCTGATCATTCGTGCTGCTACGTAAAAGGCATCACATGAAAATTGCGTCCACCGTTTCATTGTCGTCCGGAGATATTGCCGAGCTGCTACCTACACCGGTCATCTACTTGTTAGGCTTTGCTGCGCTTGACGACACCGCTGCCGCAGCAATGCTGGCACATGCTGATTTTGATGCGTTGATCACTGACAGAGTACCCTCGGGCGGTCTGCTGCGTGCTTGGTCGCAAGCGCGCAAGCGCGAGGTGATAGTACTTGTCCGTCAGCCCTTGGGACGGTCGGGTTGTTTTACCAGCCGTACTGATGGGGCCATCCATGTTTTCTTTGGCAAAGACCGCACACCGATCGGGCGTGCCTTCGAGGCGGCCGAGCGCATCTACAGTCGTGACCTTATCGCTCGCACAGCGGCAGCGCTTGTCGCGACCGCTGGTCGCAAGGCAGCGGCTGCCGAGACAGTGTTGGTAGTCGGTGCCGGGATCGTGGGCCTGATGACCGCGTTGCATCTGGTTGACCTAGGCTATCAGGTCGAGGTGGCTGAGGCTAGCGCCGATCCGCGCGGTGAGCCGGACTGGCTGTCGCTCGGTTGCACCCACGGCGGGGCCAATGCCCGGATGTTTTCTCTGACGGAATGCGACAACTACCAAGACCGTGACGCCGCCCCCGGCGAGTTGCTGCACGGCTATCTGCGCAAGCGCGTTTCGGAGTTCGGCTGGCTAATAGGCCGGCCCGACGGGTATTCGGCCGAGGATGAGGCCTGGATCGAGGATTCACTGGCCATGCCCGTCTGGCTGGCAGAGCGGTACAACGACGACATTTTTGCGCTGAACCACGAAAGCCTCGTCTACTGGCGCGAGTTGATCGCCGAAAGGCCCGGTCTTTTTGAAGGGGTGGAATTTTGCGAGCCGCTGCTGCGCGTCGCCTCCACCGGGCCCTACCATGCCAAACAGGTGAAACGGCAAAAGCGCGTCGGCTCCTACCTGAACGAGCTTGACCCCGCGGCAGTCGCCGCCGCCTATCCGTCCCTTGCCGACGGTGTGCGCAACAGCGAGATCGAGGGCGGAATCGAGGTCACCGGCTTCACCGTCAACGTGCACGGCTTCACGCGCCGCCTGATCGACCATCTGGAAGAGCGCGGGGTGCGCTTTCGCTGGGAAGCCCGGGCCAGGCGCATCGTAAACGAGAACGGTTTGGTTACAGGGATCAGCATGGATGGCGGCATCCTGCGGAGCAACCATTACTTTCTGTCGCCCGGCGTCTATGGCGGCGAATTGCTCAAGGGCACGGCGTCCGGGGGCAAGGTGCATGGCGTACTGGGCGCGTGGATGAGCATTCCCAATCTCGGACCCCGCCTGAACCATGCTTTGAAGATCGCCCGCGAGGGCCATATCGCGTGCAGCGGCAACATCATTCCGGCGCGCAGTCCCGAGGGACGGGACATCCTCATCTTCGGATCGGGATTCGGCTACCTGGGCCGCGACCCTGGCAACATCGATCCCGCAGAACTGGAGGCTCTCTATCTATCCATGGAGGATTACCTAGCCGTCATGTTCCCCGAAGCCTTCCGGCAGGCGCTGGCCGACGGGTCGCTGCGCCAGAGCCGGAAATACTGCATACGGCCCTGGACGGCGAGTAGCCTTGGCATGTTTGATATCCAGCCCGCCGAGGCCGGGCTCTTGGTGGTGGCCGCCGGCCACAACACGGGGGGTTTTTCGCAGAGCACCGCCATTGCGCGCGCGACCACCGATGCCTTTCAGGGCCGTCCGCATCCCATGCACATCGTGTACCACCCGCGTCGTTTCGAGGCTTTTTGGCTTGGCCGCGACGGGACCGAGCGCGACGAGGCCTCCCCCTCTTCTACTTTCGCCATGCCCATGGCACAAGCCGTCGCGTAGCCGCCCTGCAGAAGATTGCTTTTATCTAAGGACTTTCCCATGACCCAGACCGTTTCGATACGCCCCGCCACCCGCGCCGACACCGCGCTGATCTGTGAACTGATCCGCGACCTGGCGATTTATGAGGAGCTGGGCGATTCCTGTGTTTCCACACCCGAAGTGATCGGCGAAGCGCTGTTCACGGACCGCCCCTCGGCCGAGGTGCTGATCGGCGAACTGGACGGCACCGCTGTGGGTTTCGCACTCTTCTTTCACAACTACTCCACCTTCCTCGGCAAGAAGGGCCTGTACCTGGAGGACCTCTTCGTGCGGCCCGAGTTCCGCGGCCACGGCGTTGGAAAGATGCTGCTGCGGGCGCTGGCGCAGGTGGCGGTGAAGCGCGACTGCGCGCGGATGGAGTGGTCGGTGCTGGACTGGAACGCCCCGTCCATTGCCTTCTATTCCTCGCTCGGCTCGGCGCCCATGAAAGGCTGGTCGGTGTTCCGCATGACGCGCGACGCGATCATCCGGCTGGCGCAGGACGAAAGCAAAACCGAAGCAGGCGCCGAAGGGTTGGCCGCTTGAGTTGCGCCGACCCATCCCGTCTTTCCCGCCGGGATATCCGGATGCCGGAAAGCCTGCGCGCCGCGGACGGCCTCTTCGATCTTCTCGGCGCCCCGCCTGCCTTGCCGCCTCATCTCGTGTCACTGCGCGAGATGTCGCGCCTCATGGTCGAGCATTGCATGGCAATTGCCAACGCTATGGAGGCCACACTGCCCACCACCCTATCGCAGGTCGCGCAAGGGCGCTGCCTGGGTGTGATGTTCTACCAGCAGAGCACCCGCACCCGGATGAGCTTCGAGGCGGCGATGCTGCGCATCGGCGGCCATGTGGTGGGTTTTGCCGATCCCACGACAACCCGTGCCGTGGGTTTCTACGAGGAAACGCTGGAGGATGTGGTGCGCTTTACAGCCGAAATGGCCGATGTCCTGGTGCTGCGCCACAGCGAGACGGGCGCCGCGCTTCGCGCCTCGGCGGTCTCGCCGGTACCGCTGATCAATGCGGGTGACGGCTACGGCGAGCATCCCACCCAGTCGCTGGGCGATATCCATCATCTGCACAAGCACTTCGGCCGGCTCGACGGACTGTGCATCGGCATTGTCGGCCACCTAGGCTGGCGAGCCCATCGCTCGCTGGTCACGGCGCTGTCGCTGTTCGATGTCCGGCTTGCGGTGCTTGAACCGCCCGGTTCGGCGCCGCCGCCCGATGTGCAGCTGCTACTGCGCGCGCGCGGGACCCGGGTCACGCACTGCGCCAATATTGACGAGGTGCTACGGCTGGCAGATGCAGTCACCACGCTCGGAGTCTATCACTCCAATTTTCACGCCGACTTCGGCGATACGGCCAATGCCGGCGCCCGCCAGGAACGCGCAACGCCCGACAGCCACCGCATCACGGCGGCGGCGGTGCGGGCGGCGGGCCGCCATCTTCCGGTGTTGCACATCGGACCCATCGCGGACCACGTCGACCGCGCGATTGACGCCATGCCCCAGGCACATTACTTCAAGCAAGCGCGTGACGGCGTCTGGATGCGCGCGGCGTTACTCGCGCTGCTCTGCCGTGGCGCGGACCGAAGGGAGCCGGAATGAAACTTGTCACCGATCCCGGGCCCACTGCCCTGGGCACCGACCATATTTTCCTGGCGACCTCGGCACTGGCCGATGACACCGGCCTGCGGGACGCGGTGCTTCGCGAGTTACGCGCCATTGTCGCAAGCGCAGCCTATCTCGACTGGTCGGCGGGCCTGGCCCAGCTTCAGCCTTTCGAACCCGGCGGCGCACTGCGGGGCGGTGCGCTGTCGCAGGTCGGCTTGCTGCGTGATCGCCGGCTGTGTGTGCGTGTAAACACGGTTGAGCGCGAGCTCCTGCTCACCGATGGCGTCTGGGTCGATGCGCGCCTGCGCGTCTTCCCCTTCCCCGATGAAAGCGCGGCGATCCACCGCTACTGCCTGGCGCGCAACTTGGTTGCGGATGCCGATGCGGTGATAGACCTCGCAACCGGCAGCGGCCACAACCTTGCGCATTTCGCGCCTGAAACACCCAGCTTCGGCATGGACATCAATCCGCGCGCGCTGGCTTTTTTTGGGCTGAACCAACGCCTGAACGGCCGCCGCGCCGGCGTAGCCTGCCTGAACGATATCCGGCGCGGGTTTGCCGACATCGTTCCTTTCCCGGAAGCGCGCCGTCCGCTGGTCTTGGGCAACATGCCCTTCGGGCTCGCGCCCACGCGCGAGATGCTGGCGCTGACCTCCGACGGCGGTGAAACCGGGCTTGCCCTGCAACGCCATGCCTTCGAGGCGGTGGCGCGTTTTCGCCAGACGCCGTGCGGGCGCCGGGCGCGCGTGGTGATGCTCGGTTACTCTGTTGGGAACGCCACCGAGGGCAGTTGGGAGATGGTTAAACTGGCGCGCGATATCGTTGGGGCCGAGGGGCTGCGCTGGGAAATTCTCGCCGGCGAGGGGCTGGTGCGGGTGGATGGGCAGCGCATCATGGCCAACCCCGCGCCGCTGTCTCCGGCACTGCAAGCTGCGGGCGGCTGCGGCCTGTATCACCGCGATCCCACGGCAGTACGGGCCATTTATGCCGAACTGGCGGAACGGTTGGAGGCGCGCGGGATGCCCGACCTGTCTTATCTTGTCGTCGAGCTTGCGCCCACCGACCAGGGCGGCCTCGAATAGCCGTTACATCCCATACAAGAAAGATGTCCATGATAAATGCCTCCGACAATGTTCAACGGCCGGCTCCGGCAGGCCTCTTTTACGGCTGGATCATCGTTGCCTCGGTCTTTTGCATGTCGGCGACTGCGGCGGGCATCATCTACTCCTTCCCAGCCTTCGTCGCCGCATTCGAGGCCGAATTCGGTGCCGGGCGAGCAGACGTTTCGTTTGCCTTTGCCATCAGCGAGTTCATCTGGTTCATGACCGGTTTCGCCGCGGGCTCTGCGGCGGACCGCTTCGGGCCGCGCAAGGTGGGGTTTGCGGGCGCGCTGATCATGGCGGCGGGGCTCGCGACGGCGGCGCAGGCCGGGTCGCTGACCCTGCTCTACATCGCCTACGGGGCGGGAGTCGGGATAGGCGGCGGCATGATTTATGTCCCCGCCGTCGGCCTGGTGCAGCGCTGGTTCCGGGTGAGGCGCGGCCTGGCCTCAGGTCTGGCCATCTGCGGCACCGGGGTCGGCACCCTGGCCTTTCCGCCGCTGGCCATGGCACTGACAGAGGCATTGGGTTGGCGCGGCGCGCACATGGTGCTCGCGGCCTGCGCGCTCGGCATCTGCGGCGCTGGCAGCCTGATGCTAGTCGCGCATCCGCGCGAGATGGGTCTGGCCCCTGATGGCGGCCCGGCAGCCGAATCGGCGGATCCCGCCGCCCGGATTCCCGGGCTGACCCTGGCCGAAACGCTGCGATGCGGGCATTTCTGGCTGCTCTATGCCGCCAGCCTGCTGTCGGCGGCCGCCGTCTTCATCAACTACGTGCACCTCGTGCCTTATGCCACCGATCACGGCATCACCGCCCAAAGCGGAATCTTGCTGATAAGCATCCTCGGAATTTCCGGAACGGTTGGTCGCTTCGTCCTTGGCGGCTTGGTCGACTATGTGGGCCGGCGCCATGCGCTGACGCTCATATTCGCGGGGCTGGCGGTGGCGATGTTGTGGTGGTTGCTGGTCCCGCCGGGCTTCGCGGCCCTCGCGTGCTACGCGGCCGCCTTCGGCGTGCTTTATGGCGGCTACATCGCCATGCTGCCCGTGCTGACGATGGAGTATTTCGGCGGGCGGCGCATCGCCACCATCATCGGCGCCCTATACACGTCATGGGGCGTGGGCGCGCTGTTCGGCCCCACGCTCGCTGGCACCATCCGCGATATGGCGGGCGGGTATTTCTTTGCCATCCTGATGGGGGTAGCCTGCATGGGGGGCGCGGCGATCTGCTGCCTTCTCATCCGCGAGCCCGCTATACGTTACTGATCTCATTCATTCCAAAAACCGGGACCCGCCATGACCCTGCAGCACTGCACCGCCGCCCCCGAGGTGCCGGCGCTTCGCCTCTCGCTTTCCGACGACATCCTGCGCGAGGCCGCCCGCCGCTTCGGCACGCCTTGCTGGGTTTATGACGCCGCCGACATCCGCAGGCGCGTCGCCTCGCTGGCCGGGTTCGACGTGATCCGTTACGCGCAGAAGGCCAATTCGAACATCCACCTGCTGCGCATGCTGCGTGCCATGGGCGTGGCCGTCGATGCGGTGTCGCTCGGTGAAATCGAACGCGCGCTGGCCGCAGGCTACAGCGGAGCCCCGGGTGCGCACGACATCGTGTTCGCTTCCGACATACTCGACCGCGGGTCACTCGCGCGAGTCGTGGAACTCGGCCTGCCGGTCAACGTCGGCTCGCCTCAGATGCTCAGCCAGCTCGGCGAGGCCAGCCCGGGTCACCCGGTCTGGCTGCGCATCAACCCGGGTTTCGGCAGCGGCTTCAGCCGCAAGACCAATACCGGCGGGGAGTGGAGCAAACACGGGCTGTGGCACGAAACCCTGCATGAATGCTACGACCTGGTCCGCCTGCACCGGCTGAAGCTGGTCGGGTTGCACATGCATATTGGCTCCGGCGCGGATTTCGACCAGCTGCGCCGTGTCTGTGACGCCATGGCCGCAGAGGTGCGACGCTGCCCCTTCGACATTCAGGCCATTTCGGCGGGCGGCGGCCTGCCTATCCCCTATCGCGACACCGATGTGGAGATCGACCTTTCCGCCTATCGCACCCACTGGGCCGCGACGCGGGCGTCCGCCGAGGAACACTTGGGCCATGCCGTCTCGCTGGAGATCGAGCCGGGCCGCTACCTCGTCGGCAATTCCGGCTATCTCGTGTCGGAGGTGCGGGCACGCAAATCTGTGGGCGAAAACTGGTTCATCCTCGCAGATGCCGGATTTAACGACCTGATGCGCCCTGCGATGTACGGCAGCTATCACCGCATCGGCATCCTGCAAGCCGAGCCGAGCTCCGCCTGTATCGAACGACGGCCCACCGTGGTGGCCGGGCCGCTTTGCGAAGCCGGGGACGTGTTTACCGTTGACAAGGGTGGGGTGGTCGTGCCCCAGGACCTGGCCGTGCCGGAAATCGGCGACCTAGCGGTATTTCACGATTGCGGTGCCTATTGCGCCAGCATGTCGTCGAACTACAACTCGCGAGGCCTTGCGCCCGAAGTGCTGCATGAGGATGGCGCGCTGCGCATGATCCGGCGGCGCCAATCCGTCGCCGATCTTTTGGCACTGGAGCTGTCCTGTGGATGAGGCCACGCTGCGCCGGACCGGGCTCGTCTGGCATGAAAGCTATATGTGGCACATCACCGGCACGGGTGCAGGCGCGCATCCCGCGGGCGGCTTCATGGAACCAGGGCTGCCGCACATCGACAACCCCGCGGCCAGGCGGCGCATGCGCAACCTCATCGAGGTGAGCGGGCTCATCGATCACCTGGCGCCGGTGCGGCCGCGCCCGGCGACCGAGGAGGAACTCCTGCGGATTCACACGCCTGATTACATTGCCCGGCTCAAACGGTTGAGCGCGGAAGGCGGTGGCGAAGCGGGCGAGAAGGCGCCGGTTGGCCCGGGCTCATGGGAAATTGCGCAACTCGCAGCAGGCGGATGCCTAGTTGCCGCGGATGCGATCATGGGCGGGACGCTGCGCAATGCCTATGCGCTGGTGCGGCCGCCCGGCCACCATGCGGAACCAGGGCAGGGACGGGGCTTTTGTTTGCTCGCCAATGCAGCGCTGACCATCGCCCATCTGCGCGCCTTGCACGGGCTGCGACGGATAGCGTTGGTCGACTGGGACGTGCATCACGGCAACGGCGCTCAGGGTATCTTCTATGAAGACCCCGAGGTGTTGACCATCTCTCTTCACGAGGAAGACAACTATCCCCGCGGATCCGGATTTATCACCGAGCGTGGCCGTGGTTTGGGCTTCGGGGCCAACATCAATCTCCCTTTACCGCCCGGCTCCGGGCATGGTGCCTATCTGGCGGCAATCGAGCATGTGGTGCTGCCCGCGCTTGGACGGTTCGCGCCCGAGATGATCCTAGTTTCGTCGGGCTATGATGCCTGTCTCTACGATCCGCTCGCCCGGCAGATGGCGATGATGGAGACCTATCGCTTGATGACGCGCGCGCTGGTGAGTATTGCTGGGCGGACTTGCAACGGGCGATTACTTGTGTTGCATGAGGGCGGCTATTCTGATTTCTACGCGCCTCTCTGCGGTTTGGCCGTGGTGGAGGAGCTATCGGGCTATCGGACAGCCGTGCAGGATCCATTTGTGTCGCATCTCGATCGGTCGGCGCAGCGGCTGCAACCGCATCAAGCCGAGGTTATCACCGCGGTCGGCAAACTGATCGAAGATGTGCCGCGTCCAGGGTCCACCTCAACCCGCCGTGCCAATGTGCGCAAGCTGCATGTTGAGGCGCTGAGGCCGGGACAGGCCTAGCTCGCAACACAGTGAAGATGTGGGCGGCGAGCCGATCAGAGTGAGTCCGGATACCCAGGTCGGGTCAGGCTTCAGCGCAATTCAACACCATCAGAGAGTTAGGGAAGGTCTGCATAACCCCCGCCGCAGCGAGAGTTGCTAGTCAAGAGTTCACAACATGAAACCGGCACAGTGTTCGAGCCGGTTTTCTGGCGATGCTGGCCCGAGTCTGCGTCCGCCTCGAC
>NZ_JACDDD010000101.1 GCF_013817205.1 Polaromonas sp. | reverse complement strand
GGGCAGTTCGCCCTAAATTGGCCAAAACCCATCCAGTACCCAGACAATTCGACGAACGACACGCATCGGCCGCTGCGCGCCCCAAATCATGTGCTCATCGGACTACTGGTGAAATATCCGGGCTAGCCAGCTTCCAGCAGCCCGACAGCGCGTCAGCGCCGCTGAATGATTGCAGGGGGAGGTAGGGTGAGGTGGTCATTGTGGTTCTCCATCAAAAGCAGTAAGGGTGAGTGGATGATCGCCGCGTGGTGCTTGGCAGTCCAATGAATTCGCGTTACGCTATTCATTCCATAAACGCATGAATCAACAATTTCGCCATGCAGCACTCCCAGACCCATTTGCGCTCCCGGCCTATCTCTGCCGGGCAGTTGCGCGCCTTTGAAGCCGTGGCCCGGCATCTGAACTTTCGCGCTGCCTCCGAAGAGCTCGCACTGACCCAATCCGCCGTGAGCCGGCAGATCCAGACGCTGGAGGACGAGGTCGGCCTGAGCCTATTTCACCGTCATACGCGCTCGGTCGAACTCACCGGCGCCGGCAGCATTTTGCTGAGCGCCGTCACACCCTCGCTGGAGCGCGTTGACGGCGCGGTTCGGCAGATTCGCCAGAGTGCGGGCCGAAAAAGCGTGGCACTCACCACCTTCGCTTCCTTTGCATCAATGTGGCTGATCCCGCGGCTGGAAGCCTTTCAGCGCGAGAACCCCGATATGGACATCCGCATTGATGCGTCTGACTCCGCCGTTGACCTCCATACCTCGGACGTCGACATCGCGCTGCGTTACGGCCCGGCCAGCCGTCTGGGCACGGCCGGCGCGATACGGCTGTTTGGCGAACAACTGACCCCGGTCGCCAGCCCCTGGTTGCTCAAAAGCGGCCCGCGCCTGAAAAAGCCCGAAGATCTTGCACATTTCGCATTGATCGAAGCCGGCGATTCACACGCCACACACATGGAATGGCTGACCTGGCGGCGCTGGCTGGATATCAACGGCTCGCCCAAACTCGAAGGCAAGCGCTGGCTGTATTTCAATTACGCCTACCAGATGGTGCAGGCGGCGCTGACCGGCCAGGGCATCGTGCTGGCGCGCCTGCCGCTGATCGCCGAAAGCCTGGCCTCGGGTGACCTGATCGAGCCGCTGCCGCATCTGCGACTGGACTCGCCGATGGCCTATTGGCTCATCGTCGGCCCGCGCAGCGCAAGCCGGCCCGAGGTCAAGGCCTTTTGCGACTGGCTGCAGGTGCAGGGTGCCCTGACGCGGCAGGCGATTGGCGATGTGCCGGATCCTGACGCGGTGGACGACATCGATTGAAAGTCAGTGGCGCGCGCCCGGTTCAAGCATCAAACAGGGCTTCAGCCCTTATTCCGCCTGCGCCATAAGCTACTGATTTGATAGCGATTTAATCCGCAGGGGAATCGTCACCGGCCCGTCATTTACCAGTTGAACCTGCATGTCGGTGGCAAACCGGCCGGTCTGTACCAGCGGGTGGGCAAGCTGCGCCCGCGCAACGAAATAGTCGTAAAGCCGGCGCCCCTCGTCGGGCCCTGCCGCGCCGGTGAAGCTCGGGCGGTTGCCGCCCGAGACATCGGCCGCCAGCGTGAACTGGCTGACGACCAGCAGGCCACCGGCCACATCCTGCACGCTGCGATTCATCTTGCCCGCCTGGTCTGAAAAAACACGCAGCTTGAGGATCTTTGCCAGCAGCCTCTCGGCCTCAGCCTCGCCGTCGCCGCGCTCGGCACATAGCAGCACCAGCAGGCCGGTGGTGATCTCGCCGGTCACCTCACCGCCCACCAGCACGCGCGCCTGGCTCACCCGCTGAATCACGCTGATCAAATCAAGTCCTTTTTCTCGTCGAAATGGGCTTGCACATCGGAGGCGAGCAAGCCGACCGAGGCAGTGATGTACCAAGCGGCAGTTTTCAGCACGATGGTGACAAGCGCCACCGCTGCCGAAGCCATCAGCCAGCGCTGCGGCATCAGGGATTGCAGGGTGGGCCACTTCATCCGGCGATTGTCCCTGATGCACGGCACGCTATGCAAAAATGCAGCGATGCGCAAAGCACAACAACACCGCTGGATCGGGCTCCTGCTCTGGGGCCTGATCACGGCGCTGGGGTGCGTGGCGCTGGCGCGCATGGAGCTGACACGGCAGCGCGAGGCCTTTGAAACCGACGCGCGCATTGTTCACCGGCTGCTCAGCCAGCGCGTGGTGCAGCACGATGCGGTGATGGCCACCCTGGCACTGCTGCAGGCCCCGCCGGATGCGTCACAACCCGAGCAGCGCCTGATGGCGGTGTACCCGCAGATCACCGTGGTGCAAAGACGGGACCGCGCGGGCGTGTGGGCTGACGACCGCCTGCGGGTGGCAGAAACCCTGTCGCGCGCCTTGCGTCGGCCGGCTCTGGCCGAAGTCGATTTTGCGCGTGGTCGCTACCAGCTGGTGCTCGCAGCCGAACCCGCCAGCTATGCGCTGCAGATGGACATCCGACAGGTGGTGCCCTGGAGCGAATGGCCAATGGCCCCGGAGGCCAGCCCGGTTCGCGTCGTGCTGGTGCATGAGGGGCAGGAATACGTGCTGCAGGCCGGACACATCGGCCAAGGTGGCTGGCGCTTCGAGTTTCATAAACACCTGGCCGCGGAGAGCCAGCCTTTTGACGTGTTCGCACAGCGCCAAGTCGGCTGGCTGGCGCTCCCCTGGGGATGGATGCTGGCCTGGGCCGCGCTCGTGGCAGCCGCACTGACCGGCTGGCTGGCCCTGCTGCGCCAGCGCGCCGCACGACGCCGCGCCGAGGAATTGTTGCGGCTGGGCCAGGTGGCCCGCCTCAATGCACTCGGTGAACTGGCTGCCGGCATGGCGCACGAGCTGAACCAGCCTCTGACGGCCTTGCTTGCCAACACCCAGGCGTCCAGCCGCCTGCTCGCCGAAGACCCGCCCGACATGACGACCATTCGCGAGGCTCTGGCGCAAGCCGCCGACCAAGCCAGGCGCGCCGCCGCCGTGGTTGGCCGCCTGCGTCGCGCGGTGGAGCGGCCCGACCCAGCGGCACAGCTGCAGGCGGTGATGCTGCAGCAGGCCGTTCAGGAAACGCTGTACCTGCTGGAGCCGGAATGCAGAAAACGCGCCGTGCAACCCGCCCTGGAGGCGCCCAGCGCGCCGGTCATCGTGATGGCGGATCCGGTGGCGCTGGAGCAGATCCTGCACAACCTGCTGATGAACGCCCTGCAGGCCCTTGAGCAGGTGCCGGAAAAAGACCGTAGCTTGACGGTCGCACTGGACAGCAACGCCGAGCAAGGCATCACCACCGTCATGGACACCGGGCCTGGCATCCCGGCCCAGGTGTTGCCGCGAATCTTCGAACCCTTCTTCACCACCCGGAGTGGCGGTCTGGGGCTGGGCCTGAGCTTGTGTGAAAGCCTGGCGGCAGGCATGGGCGGATGCCTTCAGGCCAACCATCATTCACCGCAGGGCGCCGAATTCCGGCTGACGCTGCCGCTGGCAGCCGCAGGTGGTGTTGCAAGCGCAAGTTCATGAGCGTGATTGCACCCGGCGACACCTTGTCGCCGTTGATTCACCTCATCGACGATGATGCGGCGGTGCGCACCCGCCTGGCGCTGCTGATCAGCACCATCGGCCTGCGCGTGCAGCCCTGGTCTGACCCGCAAGCCTTTATCAAGGGGTTTGACCGCCAGGCCATAGGCGCCATCGTGCTCGATGTGCGCATGCCCGGCATCAGTGGCCTGACGGTGCTGGACACCCTGGCGTCGCAGGGCGTGGACCAGCCGGTGATCATGCTGACAGGACACGGCACGGTGGAGATGTGCCGCCGAGCCTTCAAGGCCGGCGCCGCAGAGTTTCTGGAAAAGCCGGTCAATGACGAGGCGCTGCTGGAAGCACTGCAAAACGCTGTGCGGCAACATGTGCGTTCGCGCGAGCGCAGCCAGGCTGACCGACAGGCGCAGGAGCGGTATGCGCAGTTGTCCGAACGCGAGCGCGAGGTGCTGGGGCTGATCGTCTCGGGCCTGACCAACAAGGAAATCGGTCGCGCCCTGGACCTGTCTCCCCGCACCGTCGAAACCCACCGTGCCAACCTGTTCGCCAAGCTTGAGTCCGAATCGCTGGCGCAGCTGATCCGGCACTACGCCGGCCTGGCGGACGCCCATCCTTGAGCGCCAGCGGGGTGGGCACTCCGTAGTTCTACGGAACGGCTCGCGTGGTGCTACGAATGTCCGGAACAAAGATGTTTTCCTACAGTTCATTCACGGTTGATTGAACCGTTTTTGCACCTCAGGAGAACACCATGCGCCACATCATCCGGGCTTGCGCCCTTGCCCTGCCCTTCATCGCAGCCGCCGCGTCGGCCCAGAACGTACGCACCGAGAAAAACATGTCCCTGGAACTGGCCAACCAGCTCGCTTCTGCCACCGTGGCAGCCTGCAGTGCCAATGGTCATGCTGTGGCAGCAACGGTGGTGGACCGCGCCGGCAGCGTGCGGGCCGTGCAGCGGGCCGACAACGCCGGCCCACACACGCTGGCTGCGAGCTTGCAGAAAGCCTTTACCTCGGCATCTGCAAAAAACACAACGCTGGCCATGATGGACGGCGCGCAGAAAAATCCGGCAGCGGCCAACCTGGTCCACATCCCGGGCTTCCTGCTACTGGGCGGCGGCGTACCGGTTAAAGTGGGCAACGAGGTCATCGGCGCGGTGGGGGTAGGCGGCGCACCTGGCGGCCACCTTGACGAACAGTGCGCAATGGCCGCGCTCGAAAAAGTCAAAGACCAGCTCAAGTAAACCCCGGCATGACCACGCCCCAGGAGCTCACCATGTGCACTGACCTTGAACTGACCCTGAAAAAGCTCGCTGCAGTGACCGCTCTCGGCATCGCGGCAGTCGCAGCCACGTCAGCGACGGCGCAGGTGGCGCCCGCTGTGGCTGAAGCGGCCGCTTACACCGGCCTGCATGCCGCCGCGTATCAGGGTGACGCCGCAAAAATCACGCGGCTGGCGGCAACGGGTGCGAAGCCCAACGCCCGCGACGGCAATGGCCGCACGCCAGTGCATGTGGCAACCTTTGCCCGGCAGCGTGACGCGCTGCGGGCGTTGGTCAAGGCGGGCGCAGACATCCATCTGCTGGACAAGGACCGTTATGACGGCGTCACCATCGCTTCGGTGGCCGATGACGAAGAGACCCTGAAAGTGCTGCTGGCCTCCGGCGCGAGCGCAAGACTGATGACCAGCCGCTACGACGGCACCGCATTGATCGCTGCTGCGCACTTGGGACACGACGGCGTGGTGCGGCAGCTGATCGCCGCCGGCGCCCCACTGGACCACGTGAACAATCTCCACTGGACCGCCGCCATCGAAGCAGTGGTGCTGGGCGATGGTGGACCGCGGCACCAGCAAACCCTGCAAGCGCTGATTGATGCCGGTGCGAATTTGCAGCTGGCCGACCGCTCCGGCAACACGCCGCTGCAACTGGCCAGATCGCGCGGGTACGCCGAAATGGTGAAGATGCTTCAGCGCGCCGGCGCCCGCTGAAGCAGCGCTTACCCGAGGGTCACACGAGCGAACTTGCGCTTGCCCACCTGCACGACATACGTCCCTGCGCCCAGCTTCAACGCCTTGTCGCTGACCACGCTGGAATCCACACGCACACCGCCCCCGTCGATCAGGCGGTTTCCTTCACCGGTGGAAGCAGCCAGACCTGCCATCTTGAGCAACGCGGCCATGCCCAGCGGCGCGCCGCTGAGGCTGACCTCAGGGATCTCGTCCGGAACGCCCCCCTTGCTGCGGTTGATGAAGTCTTGCTCGGCGGCATCGGCGGCGGCGTTCGAATGAAAACGCGCCGTGATCTCCTTGGCCAGCATCACCTTGGCGTCCTTGGGGTTGCGTCCGCCCTCGACTTCCTTCTTCAGTGCCGCGATGTCGGATTCGCTTTTGAAACTCAGCAAGGTGAACCACTTCCACATCAGCACATCGGAGATCGACAGCACCTTGGCAAACATGGTGTTGGCGTCTTCGGAAATGCCGATGTAGTTGTTTTTGCTCTTGGACATCTTCTCCACGCCGTCGAGGCCTTCGAGCAGCGGCATGGTCAGGATGCACTGCGGCTCCTGGCCGTATTCGGCCTGCAGGTGGCGCCCCATCAGCAGGTTGAACTTCTGATCGGTGCCGCCCAGCTCCAGATCGGACTTCAGGGCCACCGAGTCGTAGCCCTGCATCAGCGGGTAGAGGAACTCATGCACGCTGATCGAGTTGCCGGCCTTGAAGCGGTCATGGAAGTCGTTGCGCTCCATCATGCGCGCCACGGTGTACTTGGCGGCCAACTGGATCATGCCGCGCGCGCCCAGGGGGTCGCTCCATTCGCTGTTGTAGCGAACCTCTGCTTTGTCCATGTCGAGCACCAGTCGAATCTGCTCGAAGTACGTCTTGGCGTTCGCCTCGATCTGCTCGCGAGTTAGCGGTGGCCTGGTTGCGTTGCGCCCGGAGGGATCTCCGATCATGGTGGTGAAATCACCGATCAAGGGGATCACGGTATGGCCGAGCTCCTGAAGCTGACACATCTTGTTGAACACCACCGTGTGCCCAAGGTGGATGTCAGGGGCGGTCGGATCCAGGCCGAACTTGATGCGCAGCGGGGTGCCCGTCGCCTCCGAACGGGCCAGCTTTTTGAGCCATTCGTCTTGCGGGATCAGTTCCTCGCAGCCGCGCAGCGAAACGGCCAGCGCCTCCCGCACCCGGTCGGTCACTGGGAATTTTGTAACAAGGTCTTGATTCATAAGGGTTTTTCACATGTCGGGCAGTTGTCTGACATATATACTCGCAGTTCTGCCATAGTCCGGCGCCGGCATCCGCTGGTCCGCAAATTGCAAATCCATTCTAAGTTGCCGCCCGCCGCCTGTATTTTGCGGCAGCCCACACCTTCACCGTCGCCATCGGACCGCAAATGCGGCGCGGCTTTATAAGCAGGGAATTCCAGTTTTGATCAAGAACGAGCTCTCTCGCGGCCTGCAGGCTGTCTCCGGTTTTATCCATCGCCACCCAAAAAGAATCACAGGCACACTCGCTGCCTTGTTGCTGGGCACTGGCGTCACCGCTTTCGGCGTGGCCCCGCTGGCGCCAGACGCTGCCGATATGCCGGTTCGCCAGGTGCTGGAATCGGTACAGGCCCTGCCCATTGAACCCCAGTCCGACATGCTTGGCGAATTCAGCTATTCGCTGTTCCGTACTGAAACCACCCGCAGCAGCGACACCGCCGACGCGCTGCTTCGGCGGCTTGCCATCGACGATGCTTCCGCGTCCGCCTTTTTGCGTGCTGACACCAATGCCAGGCTCGTTCTCTCCGGCCGCGCCGGAAAGACCGTCACGGTTGAAGCCAGCGACAGCCAGCAACTGCTCAAGCTCAGCATGCGCTGGGCCACCGAGGACGACAGCCAGTTCAAGCGGCTGGTGGTTGAACGCACACCGACAGGTCTGGTCTCGCGTATAGAAAGCGCTCCATACGCGGCAACGGCAAGGCTGGCAAGCGGCAGCATCCAGAGCTCACTGTTCGCCGCCACCGATGAAGCCCGCATTCCCGATGCCGTGGCCGTGCAGGTCGCCGAGATTTTTTCGAGTGACATTGATTTCCGGCGCGACCTGCGCAAGGGCGACCGCTTCAACGTGGTGTATGAAACCCTGGAGGCCGATGGTGAGCCCCTGCGTACCGGGCGCGTGTTGTCGGCAGAGTTTGTCAACGCCGGCAAGACACACCAGGCCATGTGGTTCCAGCCGCAAGGCCAGGGCGCAAGTGCCGCGAACAAGGGAGGCTATTACACCCTGGACGGCCAAAGTCTGCGCCGCGCCTACCTCAGCTCCCCGGTGGAGTTCTCACGTGTCAGCAGCGGCTTTTCCATGCGTTTTCACCCCATCCTGCAGAAGTGGCGCGCCCACCTGGGCACCGACTTTGCGGCCCCTACCGGAACGCCGGCACGCACCGTGGGCGACGGCGTTGTCGAGTTTGCGGGTGCACAAAACGGCTATGGCAATGTGGTCTTCATCCGCCATCGCAATGGTCATGAGACCGTGTATGCACATCTGAGTCAGATCTCGGTGCAGCGCGGCCAGAACGTCAGCCAAGGCCAGACCATCGGCCTGGTCGGCGCTACCGGCTGGGCCACCGGTCCGCACCTGCACTTCGAATTCCGCGTCAATGGTGCCCACCAGGACCCCATGACCATTGCCAAACAAAGCGAGACCCTTACGCTGCCAGCCGGCGCCATGCCCGCCTTCCGCGCAGTGGCCGCCGGTGTACGCAGTCAGCTGCAGGCTGCGGCCAGCATCGGCCAGACCCGCGCTGAATAGAGCCCCCACGGTCGCTCACTGCGTGTAGCTCCCTGCCCCCCGAGGGGGCCGCTGCGCCTGCGGACTGGCAGAGCCAGATCCGCGGCCCCTGCTTGAAAAGAGATGCCCGCGTGCTCGTGGCTCTCTGCCCTTCCTGACCTCATCAGCCATGCGGCAAAATCAGTGCATGCGCAATCACTACATTGGCCTGATGTCGGGCACTTCCCTGGATGGCGCCGATGGTGTCTTGGTGGACTTTTCGGGGGATACGTTGCGGGTGGTGGCATCGGCCACCGAAGCCTTTCCGGCGGCTTTTCGGGCCGAACTGCTGGCGCTCAACACGTCTGGCCCGGACGAATTGCATCGCGCCGCGATGGCCGCAAACCAGCTTGCCGTGCTTTATGCGCGGGTTGTCCTGTCCCTGGTCCAACAAGGCGCTACCCAGGGCATCGCGGCGGACCGGATCACGGCCATAGGCGCCCATGGACAAACCGTCAGGCACCAGCCCTCACTGACGTCCGCCACTGCTTCCAAGGCCGGCTACACCCTGCAGCTCAACAATCCAGCGCTGCTGGCCGAGTTGACGGGGCTTGACGTGGTCGCCGACTTCCGCAGCCGGGACGTCGCGGCCGGCGGCCAGGGCGCGCCGCTGGCGCCCGCCTTTCACCAGGGTGTGTTCGGGCAGGCCGATGCGACGGTCTGTGTGCTCAATCTCGGCGGTATCTCCAACCTCAGCGTGCTACCCCCCGCTGGCCAGGGCCTTGTGCTCGGCTTCGACTGTGGGGCCGGCAATGCCCTGATGGATGCTTGGTGCCAGCGTCATACCGGCGCCGCATTCGACGCCAGCGGCGCCTGGGCGGCCAGCGGGCGGCTGCTGCCGGGGCTGCTGGCCAGCCTGCTGGACGATGCTTACTTCGCCCTGCCGCCGCCTAAAAGTACCGGGCGTGATCTGTTCAGCCTGGCCTGGCTGGAGGGCAAGCTGGCAGCCTTTTCCGGCGAGCGCCCCGAAGATATCCAGAATACATTGGCCGAATTCACCGTCAGCCCTTGTGTAGCGGCCGTAAGTAGCTATGGAAAAGATAGCAAACGACTGGTGGTCTGTGGCGGCGGCGCGTTCAACCAGCACCTGATGGCACGGCTGCAGGCCGGCCTGCCCCTGTGCCGCGTCGAATCCTCCGACCTACACGGACTGCCGCCGCTTCAAGTAGAAGCTGCGGCGTTTGCCTGGCTGGCACGCCAGACCATGCAGCGCCTGCCAGGCAACCTGCCTGGCGTGACCGGTGCGGCAGGGCCGCGCGTGCTGGGTGCCATCTACCCGGCGTGAACCACAGCCTGGAGCGGAAAGCAAAAAGCCGCCCGGAGGCGGCTTTAACTGTCAGACGTGATGCGCTCAGGCAGAAAAGCTGGAGCCGCAGCCGCAGGTGCTGGTGGCATTTGGGTTCTTGATCACGAACTGGGCGCCTTCCAGGTCGTCCTTGTAGTCGATCTCGGCACCAACCAAATACTGGTAGCTCATCGCGTCAATCAGCAAGGACACCCCATTTTTGGTCATGGTGGTGTCGTCCTCGTTGGTGATTTCATCGAAGGTAAAGCCGTATTGGAAGCCGGAACAGCCGCCCCCTTGGACGAACACCCGCAATTTCAGGTCCGGGTTGCCTTCCTCGGCAATCAGGTCCGCGACTTTTGCCGCCGCGCTGTCGGTGAAGACAAAGGGGGCAGGCATCTCTGTCGGGATCATTTCAGCTACTGCGCTCATAAGAGACTCCGTTCTTCACAAATCAATAAATTTCATGGTACCGCGTTTCGATCAACCACAAGGCAGGCGCGGCTTAGGGAGCGCTTGTAGAGCGCTTCCTCACAGCCGGCCGAAGCCACTGACAGAGACCTCTTCACGGGCTTTGTCAACATTGTTGGCAGCCAGCTTGAGCAGCGGTTTGTCGCCCCCCTCATGATTGGTTGGGCGCAACTGTCCAAAAATGACGGCGCCCTGGTGCATTTCAAGCGCCTTGTAAGCCACATCACCCTCAATTTTGGCCTTGGGCTGCAGTTCGAGCAGTTCAACCGCGTGCACAGGGCCCATGACACGCCCGTTGACGATCACGTGATCGGCATAGATCTGACCGGTGACACAGGCCGACTCGCTGATGACCAGGATGCTGGGATTGCCTTCGTTGGCGCGGATATCACCGATGACTTCGCCGTCGATGCGCAGGCCATCGGTGAATTTGAGATTGCCTTCGATGCAAGTGCCCTGGGCGATCAGGCTGCGAATGGCGGGTTGGGATTTTTTACCGAACATGAGGGTTTCCTGTGTTGCGTCAACACTAAAGCTTGATGACTTGCACGGAACGCGTGACGGTTCCTTCGATGAGCTTGGCTGTGATGGTTTGTACCACGGCTTGGGCCGGCACGTCGAGGACGCCTTCCACGCGGCGGTACTGTTTGAACTGCAAAGCCTGCGCGCCGCCGGCCAAGCCTGTGGTCCAGGGCTTGCCGGCCAAGGTGCCGCTGAAGGTGAGCTCGAGTTTGCCGTTGAACACCGGCGCATCGCGTACCGGCTGGATCACCAGCACCTGCCACTTCACCTGCATGTCCGAGAGCTTTTCGGCCTGCAGGCCCCGAATGGCAGCATTGTCCGCGCTGCCAGCCGGCAACAACTTCTCAAAAAACCCCAGATCATCGCGCAACAGCCGGTTTTCAGACTCAAGTTGCCGGATCTGCCCCAGCATTTTCTCCTGCGCGGCTTTTTCAGCCGTCAGCAGGCTGCCGGAGATATTGGCGATCGACTGTGACTTGTCGCGTTCGGCGTGCAACTTGGCGACTTCCTCGCGCAACTTTGTCAGTTCCAGCTTCGCCGCCCTGTCCAGTCCGGCAATGCTGACGCCCATCTCGAAGGTCCACAGCGCGATGGCGGCCGACGCACCGAGCATCACTGCGGCCAGGGCCCAGCGCAGCGGCCAAGGCATGGCGCTGCGCACGGCCATGCGTGGCGAGCTGATGGTCAGACGGCGGCGAAACAGGCGGAATTTCAAAAGCTTGATCCTGCAGTTTTTTTTCAGGGAGGGTGCATTGTGCACGCAGAAAAGCCGGCCGCCGGACTTTGGCCGGTAAGCGACGCAAGCGCATGTGTCATTGCAGCTT
>NZ_JACDDD010000020.1 GCF_013817205.1 Polaromonas sp. | reverse complement strand
TCCTCGGCGTGGTGGGTGGCGTGTTCCTGATCGCCGGCGAACCCGGCTTGCTGCGCGCAGCGCACGACCCGGCACAGCGTCAGCGGGTTCACAAGGGCATGGTCTACGGCTTGCTGACTGGCGCCTTCATTGCCAGCTACACCGTGGTGGACGGTTATGCAGTGAAGTTTTTGCTGATGTCGCCCATCCTGATCGACTGCCTCGGCAATTTTGTACGGCTGGCGCTGCTGGCGCCTGCAGTGCTGCGCGACCGGCCAACGGCATGGCTGCTGTGGAGACAGCAGTGGAAATACGCCTTGCTGGTTGGCACGCTCAGCCCGGTGTCCTATGTGCTGGTGCTGTACGCGATGCAGGTGGCGCCGCTGTCGCATGTGGCACCGGCGCGTGAAGTGTCCATGTTGTTTGCCGCGCTGATTGGCGGCCACCTGCTGGGCGAGGGCGATCGCCTGCAGCGTGCATTGGGCGCGGCCCTGATCGCGCTGGGCGTGATGGCGCTGGCCCTCGGTTGACGCGAAAATACATCCATGGATGCTGCAACGCCCCTGCTGGTCGGATGTGATTTTTCAAGTGCCCCGACGCGCCGCAAACCCATCGTGCTGGCGCTGGGTTCGTGTGCCAGCGGGCGCGTGCAGCTCGGCCGCCTGCTGCACCTGGCCTCGCTCGACGAATTTGATATTTGGTTGCGCCAGCCCGGCCCCTGGCTGGGCGCTTTTGACCTGCCTTTCGGGCTGCCGCGCGAGTTGGTGGAACAACTCGGCTGGCCGCTCGCCTGGCCTGCGCTGATGGCGCACTACGCTTCGCTGAGCCGCGCTGATATCCGCCAGACTTTTGCTGCGTTTTGCGATGCGCGGCCGGCCGGGGGCAAGTTCGCCCACCGCGCCACCGACCGGCCTGCTGGTTCCAGCCCGTCCATGAAGTGGGTCAATCCGCCGGTGGCCTGGATGCTGCACGCGGGCGTGCCACGCCTGCTGGCTGCCGGCGTGCACCTGCCGGGCCTGCACGAGGGTGACCGTTCGCGTATCGCACTTGAAGCCTATCCCGGTCTGCTGGCGCGCGAGGTGCTCGGCAACCGGTCCTACAAAAGTGACGACCGCCTCAAGCAAACGCCGGAGCGGCTGATCGCGCGCAAAGACCTGGTCACTGCGCTGGAGATGGGCCAGAGCCGTTTGGGCCTGCGCCTGAAGCTCACCCACGCCCAGCGCGACACTCTGGTCGACGACGCCCGCGGCGACGGACTCGACGCTGTCCTGTGTCTCATGCAGGTGGCCTGGGCGCAGGCGCAACATATGCAAGGCGCACCGCGTTACGGCCTGCCCGAGGTCGTTGACCCGATCGAAGGCTGGATCGTCACGGCCTGAATCCGGCCTTATCCCTGCTGATCAAAAATACATGAACAAATCGACCTCCAGCCCCCGTTCAGTCTGCGTAAGCAGCTATAAAAAGAGTAGCAAATGATGGCCTCCTGGCTGGCCGATGCGGTGCTGCTGGTGCATCTGCTGTTTATCGTGTTTGCCCTCGGTGGCGGATTACTGGCCTTGCGCTGGCGCTGGATGCCGTGGCTGCACCTGCCTGCGCTCGCCTGGGGCGCGACGGTGGAGTTCACCGGCTGGACCTGCCCGTTGACGCCGCTGGAAAATGCCCTGCGGCAGGCCGGTGGCGCGGCCGGTTATGCAGAAAGTTTTATAGAACGCTACCTGCTGCCCCTGATCTACCCGGGAGCGCTGACACGTGAGTTGCAGTTTGTACTGGGTGGCGCGCTGCTGCTGATCAACGCGGTGGTCTATGCCCTGGTGTGGCGCCGCCAGCGCCGGTACCCGTCATGACCCGAAGAAACGCCATGGTTGTGGTTCTGGGGATGGCGTGGGCGCTGCAGTCCGGCGCGGCGCAGGCATGGGGCGGCACGGTCACCCGGGTCAGCGACGGCGACACCTTGTGGGTCCGTCCGGCAAGCGGCGGCAAGCCAGTGAAGGTGCGTATCGCCGGCATCGATGCGCCGGAGATTTGCCAGGCACATGGCCAGGCAGCGCGTGCCGCCCTGGCGCAGCGTTTGCTCGGCCGTTCTGCTGAATTCGAGACGCGGCGCAAGGACGATTACGGCCGAACCGTCGTGGTGTTGCGCCACGATGGTGAGGATATCGCCGAGTGGCTGGTCGGCCAGGGGCACGCATGGGCGTATGGTTTTGGCCGCCATGGCGGCCCTTACGCAGCGCAGCAGGCCCTGGCGCAGGCCGCCAAGCGCGGCCTTTTTGCCGATCACATGGCGCTGGAGCCCCGCCTGTTTCGCCGGCGTCATGGCGCCTGTTCCTGGCAGTGAATACTGGAGGCCGGCGTCCTACATGGAATTGCGCACGCGCTGACGAGTCATCACGGGGAATAAAACTACAGTGAATTCACCCCTGCCATACCGGCAGGTTTTACCCGAAGGAATCACCATGAACAAGCATCAAGTTGAAGGTCGCGTCGAAGAAGCCAAGGGCAAGGTCAAGGAAGTGGCCGGCCGGGTAGTCGGCAATGAAAGCCTTGAGGCCGAAGGCATGACCGACCAGGTCAAAGGCAAGGCGCAGTCCGGGTACGGCGATGCCAAGGAAGACGCCAAGGACGCGGTTAAAAAGGCCGTCGACAAGCTCTGAACTGCAGGCCAGCCGGTCCAGAACGGAGACTGACCATGACGCAGCATTTTATTTTTTGGGGCGCTGCCCGCCGCCCTCTGGCTGCGACCGTGTATTCAGTCGCCGTGCTGCTTGCACTGGCTGCTTGCAACAAGGCCGACGACGGGAAAACCGTTGGGCAGTCGGTCGACTCGGCCATCGCTAAGACCGAGCAGGCGGCCCGAGATGCGGGCAACGCCATGAAAGATGCTAGCAAGGATGCCCAGGCGTCGGGCAATCAGGCTGTGATCACCATGGGGGAAAAAATTGACGATGCAGTCATCACAACCTCTGTCAATGCGAGCCTGGCCAAGGATCCGGACCTGAGCGCCACCAAAATCAATGTGGACACCAAGAATGGCGTGGTCACCCTCAACGGCCCCGCGCCAACAGCCGCCGCCAAGGACAAGGCCACCGACCTGGCCCGGCGGGTCAAGGGCGTGACTTCCGTGAACAACCAACTGGTCGTATCAGCGAGCTGACATTGCCGCAACCCCACCTGAGCGCCGCCTTCGGGCGGCGGCTTTTTTTTGGCGCCCGCCACGCGCCCCCGTCGGCTACCGGCAAACAAACAAAAGCGGAGCGCGGCGCGTTAGCACCAGGCCCCGTTTTTTGCTGACCGGGCGCAAACGCCAGGTCATGCTACCGTGGTGTTAAGGACGAACGACGATGTCGTTGCGTACTGCGCGCACATTTTTTGTGTCGCGCGCCAGGTTTTCAGCTTGGGCTTTTTCAGTTGCCGATTTGGCAAAACCGGACAGTTGCACCGTGCCGTTCAGCGTTTCCACGCTGAGGGCGCTGGCGGAGACAGTTTTGTCAGCAGCAAACTTGGCTTTGACAGCCGTGGTGATGGCAGCGTCATCGACGTAGGCGCCAGCTGTCTGCTGACCACGACCCACGGCGCAACCGGTGCTGATGATGGTGATGCCGGCGAGGGCGGCGAAGGCAATTGCGCGAGCGTATTTCATGGTGTTTTCCTTGAGGTTTATAAATTCGTTTGGTGCAAAGAGTTAAAAGGCTTGCCGACTGACGGCACCACACCGGTCGGTTTGCATAGAGGTTTTATCGGGGGCGGTCTGGCGGCCCGCCGCGCAGCATGGACTGCACGACACCCGATAGTTCGGTAGACTTGAGCAATGCCAGTGCCACGCCAGTGACAGAAATAAGTCGCCACGGCCGTAGCAATACCAGCGCAGAGCCAGTGGCTGCAGCAATGCCCAGCATTTTCACGGGATGTCTCTCGGCAATTCCCTGCATCATCGGTGTGGCCACATCGAGCGCCAGCTGCGCAGGATGCGAGCGCCACCACGAAGCGGCGACCTGCTTGACCAAACCCCATGATCCGGAAGAAGCGTTTACGCCACTTTCTCGAATGACGTCTTTGGATTCCTCGCCGTCAGCGTTATCGGATACAGGGTCTTCGCCGTTCATGTCGCGAACAATTGCCTGGCGGCTTGCGGCAAGCCGTTCCACGGCGGAGGGTCTGGCAGTGGTCATAAAACGGTCTGAAAATATTTCACGCGGCGGAACGCAAGGCTTGCGCATCGCGATCAAACTGCGCCCTAACCTCCGAAAAATGGCTCGGAGGGAGCAGTTTTTGCGCCTTGAAGAATGCCGCCAGGGTCAGCACAAGCGGGACCGCAGGCACCGCGACCAGGGCCCAGTGAAACTGGTTGGTGACTGCCCCTAGCATGATCGCGACGCCGGCCAGAATCAGGAACAACATCGCACCAACCGCCGCCAGCGCCCATATAAAGGCTCGCCGAATCAGGTCCACGCTGGCCTCTGACGCTTCTTCCCTGATCAGCTCCGCATATCCCCCCAAATGATCAATCAGGAGGTTGGGCCGGCGGATCAGCGTCGAGATAAAGGGGTGCAGCATGATGAAGAGCGGGCGTGGTCCGGTATGGGCGGCTTACTGGGAGTCGTGGTGACGGGCAGCAGCCACCAGCAGGGCAACGGTGGCGCCGACGGCTGCGGCAATCAGTACGGCCTTGACCGGCTCGTTGGCGACATAACGCGTGGTGACGTCGGCATAGCGGTGCATGGAGCGCCGTGCACGTTCGCTGGCTTCGGCGGCCATGTCCATGCTCTGACGGGCCAGCTTCTGGGCCTGGGTTGCGAGTTTGTCGACCATGGGGTCAATGCTGCCGCGCAATTGGCGGACCTTGCTTTCGGCATTGTCCAGCGTTTCATTGGCAAGGCTGCGGCTGCTTTGGACAGCGTGTTCGGCGCCATTGAGCATTTGCTCGGACAGATGGCGTGCACCGGAGAGGGTGTCATGGGTCGATGGGATGCTGGAG
This sequence comes from Polaromonas sp., assembly GCF_013817205.1. Taxonomy (GTDB): domain Bacteria; phylum Pseudomonadota; class Gammaproteobacteria; order Burkholderiales; family Burkholderiaceae_C; genus Polaromonas. Next base: position 43,403 of record NZ_JACDDD010000020.1, on the reverse strand, counting down.
CTTGTGGTTTTCATGGTGGGGTTCCTGGTAGTTAAAGGGGGGCGGTTACCCCGGAGATCCGGGTAACAGCGGAGAGGGTTGGATATCAGTTTCTTTTCATCAGGCCCAGCACAAAGCTGACCACCGCGAAGATCGCGAAGATGAAAAAGAGAATCTTGGCAATTTCGACGGCGCCGGCGGCAATGCCGCCAAAGCCAAACACGGCGGCGATCAAGGCAATCACCAAAAAGACGACGGAATAGTGCAGCATGTCAATCTCCTTGCAGGGCGGGTTGCGGCGCTCGCAATTGAAACACCTCTGGCAAGCTTAGAGGCGAGGCGGCGCGTGCTTCATCGGTGTGTGCCGGATGGCCCTGTGGGGTTGCAGGATGACGCGCTGTAGGACGAAACCGATCCAGCCGTCGAGGGTTTTCGGGTGCTAGGCGGAGGTGGGCCGGCTCGCGTCTGGCCGTGAAAATGCCGGCTTGGGTCAGGAGGCAAGCGCTATTTTTGGCAACACCGCAGAAATGCGTGTGCCCTCGCCGGGACGTGATGCCACCGTGAGCTTGCCCCCCGCAGCCTCGACACGGTGCCGCATGCCAGCCAGGCCATGGCTGCTGGCGCCGATCTTGAGGCTGTCGAAACCCTTGCCGTCGTCCTTGACCTCCACGGCGATGTAGCTGTCGAAGTTGTGCAGGCTGATCTCGGCCCGTTGCGCCTCCGCATATTTGCCGATGTTGGTCAGCGACTCCTGCACCAGCCGGTAAACCGTGAGCTGCGCCGCGCCGCCCAGCTCCACCACTTCCAGGTCGGTGCTGATGCCGAGCCCCGACCGGTCTTCAAACTCCCGCGCCAGAATCTCCAGAGAGGCAACCAAGCCCAAGTGCGACAGTGATGAGGGGCGCAGGTCTTCGACGATGCGGCGTTTCAGCGCGATGCCGCTGTTGAGCGTCTCTATCAGGTGCTGGATGCGCTCGGTAGCTTCGGGTGAAATGATGCCCAGGCGCGACTTGATGCGTGCCACGTCAAGTTTGGCTGCCGTCAGGAGGGCGCCCAATTCGTCGTGCAGTTCCCGAGCCAGATGGCCGCGCTCGTCCTCGCGCACCTGCTGGAGATGGGTGGCCAATTCGGCCAAGGTGGCGGTGCGCTCGCGCACTTCCTTGTCGAGCTGGTCGCGTTCGCGCTGCAGGGATTCCTGCTCACGCTTGCCGGAGTTCAACAAGGCCTGGGTTTGCCGCAAATACATGTAAAACGCAAGCAGCCCGGCGAGTGCCATCACGGCAATGCCCAGGCGCGCCAACTGCATGGACCTGGCGATTTGTGCCTGGGCAACCTGCATTTTGGTGTTGCTGGACTGAACCAGCTTGCCAATCTGGGCACGAATGGCCTTCATTTGCTCCATGCCGACATCGGTGGTCAGCACAAATTTCCAGGCCTCTTCGTTGCCCTGCCTGCGCATGCGCACGCTCAGGTCCATCTCTGCCAGCTTGCGCGACACATCGCGCGACAGCACAGCGAACTCGGCCAGATCGGCAGGGTGGGCCGCGTAAAGCCGCCGTAGAGCCTCCAGCGTCTGGTTGATCTCGGCAGTTGCGACGTCATAAGGCTCCAGGTATTTGGGGTCCCCCGTCAGCAGGTAGCCGCGCTGACCGGTTTCGGCGTCAAGCATGTGCTGCAGCAGGCGATTGACCACACTGCGGGTTTCCTGCGCCGCTTCGATGTTGATCGTCGCCTGGGTGGACAGCCGGAAGCCAACCTCGTTGATGAAGATCAAAATGGCGGCCGCCAACACTGCCAGCGGCAAGCTGATCGCCATTTTGGGTACTGCAAACCATCTCATCCTGATCTCCGGTCCGTATTTCAATCGATAATTCGTGAATAATCGCTTTTGGGACAAAAAGCCCGGCGTAATTACGTGGCGCCGTGTCGGAGCATTGTGCCGCGTTGAAACGAAGACCTTGAAAAGGAACTGAAATGATCAAAATTGGAATTGTTGACGACCATGCCATCGTGCGTTCGGGGCTCAAACAGTTCTTTTCCGACCAGGTCGACCTACGCGTGGTGGGCGAAGCGGCCAGTGGCCGGGAAGCCATTGACCTGGTGCGCAATGTAGAACTCGACATTCTCGTCATGGACCTTTCCATGCCGGGGCAAAGTGGTATTGACGCGCTGGCCATGATCCGCGCCAAGGCGCCTGATGTCGGCATCCTGATTCTCAGCGGCTATCCCGAGGAGCATTACGCCGTCAACCTCATCCGTCAGGGCGCCAGTGGCTACCTGAACAAGGAATGCGACCCGATGGAAATCGTCAACGCCATCCGCGTGATCTCGCTCGGCAAGCGCTACATCACGCCGGCCGTGGCCGAGTTGCTGGCGCAGCAACTCAATCGCAAGAATGACGCGACGCCCCATGAGCAACTTTCCGAGCGTGAGTTTCAGGTTTTCCTGAAACTTGCCAAGGGCGAAACCGCCGGCGACATTGCCAAGGCCTTGTCGCTGAGCGTTAAAACCGTCAGTACCTACCGGACCCGTGTGATGGAGAAGATGAGCCTCGCGTCCAACAGCGACCTGACCTACTACGCGCTCAAAAACAAGCTGATTGATTGAGGGCAAGCCGGCACGGGTCGACTATTGCGCCAGGCAATAGTCGACCAGCGCATCGATTTCATTGGATTTGTCAAAAACTGCGTCCACGCCGAGCTGGGCGCAACGCTTGCGGATATCTGCCGTGGCGTAGTTGCTCAGCACAATCACCTTCTGGCGCGCCCCTCGATTGCGGCATGCTTCCAGCACACCGAGTCCGCTTCCCTGCTTGAGGAAGAGGTCAACAATGGCAAGATCCCACGGCTGGCCTGGGGTCCGGAACCAGTCTCTGGCTTCGGTTTCTGTTTCCGCCGTACCAACGGCCTCGATACCGACAAGTTCTTCAAGCGTGGCTATGAGGTTGTCGCGTATGGTGGCGTTGTCTTCGACGATGTATGTTTTGAGTCCCACGGATCTTCAATTCGGTCAGATAAATAGATCTGTTAACTAATGTATCCATGTTTGACAGCTAATTCTGACAGGCGTGTTGCGGCCGGGCCGTAGGAAGTTACCTACAGTCCGCTGATGTAGGTCAGCGCTGACAACTCACCATGGATGCAGCCGATGGTTTGGCGTGCGCACTTCCCAGATACTTATTTCAATAGTTCCGTTGATTGCTCCTTATGCACCATCAAGCGGGTCTGCTTTCCACGATGCCTTATTCAGGAAGGGCGCGCGCCTGTATGACTAGTTTTTCCCCGGCCCTTCGAAAGCTTGGCGGCGCACTCAGCGGCGCACTGTGGGTGCGAATCGTGGCCGGTATCTTCGCGATGCTGGTGTTGCTGGCTCTGCTGTTGGTGTTTTTTCCCTGGGATGTGCTGCGCGGGCCGATTAACCGTCATGTCAGCGAGCAGACCGGGCGCAAGTTCGAGATCACGCGCAAGCTCGACGTCAAATTGGGCCGTACTACCCGCGTGTTTGCAGATGGTATTGAATTCGCCAACCCGTCGTGGGCCCGCGAGCCCTACCTGGTCAAGGCCGAAGCGGCAGAAATCCAGATCAGGCTCTGGCCCTTGTTGATGGGGCGCATTGAGCTGCCGCTGGTCAGCCTGCAGAAGCCGCAACTCGGCCTGCAGATCGAGCCGGATGGTAGACGTACGTGGTCCTTGGCCAAGGACACGGCCGATGAGAGCAAGGTGCCCGCGATTGGTCAGTTGCTGATCGACCAGGGGGTTATTACCTACTTTGCCAGCGCCCGGGGCGCCGACATCAAGGCGGAGGTGGGGCTTGCGGCAGAAGCGTCTTCGGACATGCCATTGAGCTACAAGGCTGCGGGTAAATGGAAGGGTGAGCCTTTCACCGCCCATGGCCGGGCCGGGGGCGTTTTGCAGCTTAGTGCTGACGCTGATGGCAAGTTTCCGCTAGAGATTGACGCAGCTGCCGGTCAGACGCGGCTCAAGGCCAGGGGCTCGGTGACCAACCTCGCTGAATTCGGCAGTATTGATGCCAAATTTGAACTCCAGGGCCGCAGCCTGGCTGATCTCTACAAACTGGTTGGGGTTGTATTGCCGGGGACGCCCCCTTACAAGCTGCGCGGGCAGTTGGACAAGCAAGGCCTGAGCTGGGCGGTGAGCCAGATTAGCGGCGTATTGGGCAAGTCGGATCTCAATGGCGCCCTCACGTTCGACAACACTAAGCCGGTCCCGATGCTGACCGGCAAGGTTCAGTCCAAGCTGCTCGACTTCGAGGATCTGGGGCCCATCATTGGCAAGTCCTCCGACAATGTGCCGCCGGCGATGGCCAAAGCCGGCAAAACCGGTCAAGACAGGCCCACGCGTGCCGGCAGGGTTCTGCCCGACGCGAAGCTGGACTTTGCCCGGCTGAAGGCCATGAACGCCAACGTGTCCTACAGCGCCGCGAAAATCGTTCACGTCAAGGCGCTGCCGCTGGACCGCATGAGCGCCCAAATCAAACTCGACAACAGCGTGCTGCAACTCGATCCCCTGAAACTGGGCGTTGCGGGCGGTGAACTGGCGGGCCGACTGGCGATCAACGGCAAGGTGTCGCCGACGGTGATTGAAACCCGGCTCGACGCGCGCGCCATTGAGCTCAACCGCTTGTTCCCCACCATCAAAAATACCAAAAGCAGCCTGGGCAAAATCAGCGGCCAGGTGGACCTCAAAGGCAGTGGCAGCTCGACCGCGCAGGTACTGGCATCCTCTTCGGGCAACGTCGCCTTCCTCATGGGCGCTGGCGAAATTAGCAACATCCTGCTGGAGTTCGTGGGACTGGACGGCGGCGAGATCATCAAATTTATGGTGCGAGGCGACCGCAATGTCCGCTTGCGCTGCGCGGCTGCGGCGTTTGACGTTCAGAAGGGACTGATGACCAGCAAGGCGATTGTGCTGGACACGGTCGATACGGTGATCGTTGGCGCCGGCGCCATCAGTCTGGCCGATGAGACCTTGAACATCCGGCTCGAACCTTCGCCCAAGGACACCAGCATCCTGAGCCTGCGTTCGCCGCTGAACATTGGCGGAACCTTCGGGGCGCCGACCGCAGGGCCCGACAAGGGCGCGCTGGCCGGCCGCGCCGCCATTGGGCTGGCACTTGCGGTCCTCAATCCGTTGCTGGCGCTGGCTGCGACCATAGAAACAGGCCCTGGGCAGGATGCCGACTGCAAGCAGGTGATCCAGCAGGCTGCGGCCCCGCGCGCCGCAGCACGTCTGCCGGCTGGCTCCGTCAAGTAGCCGGCCGCCCGGCTGAGTTACCGCAGACCGGGCAGGCCGGGTTGCGCGGGATGCGCACTTCACTCCACTCCATGTTTCGGCCATCGACCATCAGCAGGCGGCCAGTGAGTGACCGCCCGATGCCACATAGCAGTTTCAAAGCCTCTGCAGCCTGCACCGTTCCGACCATGCCGACCAACGGTGCAAATACGCCCATGGTGGCGCATTGCGCCTCTTCCACGACATCTGCGGGGGGGAACACGCAGGCGTAGCAGGGTGAGTCCTGCTGGCGCGGGTCATAGACTGCTACCTGGCCGTCAAAACGGATGGCGGCCCCCGACACCAGCAGCTTGCGGTGTTTCACGCATGCCCGGTTGATGGCCTGGCGGGTGGCAAAGTTGTCGCAGCAGTCCAGCACCAGATCCGTCTGGAGCAGCAGTTCATCTAGCAGGGCATCGTCAGCGCGGGTCGTGACCGCAGTGACCTGGACGTCAGGGTTGATGTCGGCGATGGCTTGTTTCACCGACTCTGCCTTGAACTGGCCCACACGCGACAGCGTGTGGGCGATCTGCCGCTGCAGGTTGGTGGTGTCGACCCGGTCGTGGTCCACCACGGTGATGTGGCCAACGCCGGCACTCCCCAGATAGAGCGCGACGGGTGAGCCAAGGCCGCCGGCCCCGACGACAAGCACGCGGGAGGACAACAGCTTGTTTTGCCCTTCGACCCCGACTTCATCAAGCAGAATATGGCGGGAGTAGCGCAGTAGCTGGCTGTCGTTCATGGATCGGGCTGGCTCAAGCGCCGAAATGGCGGAGGACACGCGGGCGGTCTCCCGTCCAGGCGCGTGCAGTCCGGCAGCTCAGTTTTCCTTTTTCTCTTCCTTGCGCTCGACGATGGTCTTGCTGACCAGCACAGGACGGCCTTTGAGCTGGTTCAGCGCCTGAGCCAGTTGGAAGTCCTTGTCGCTGCCGAACTCGGGCGGCCGGCGTTGTTCGGGGCTCTTTTTCGACTCTTCTTCAAGGCGTTTGAGGGCTTCCTCGCGGGCTTTTTCACGACCTGGATCTTTGACTTCCGCGCCCTGGCCGCTGGCCAGGTGTTTCTCAAGATCGGCTTCACGGGTGCGCAAGGCGGCAAACGGGCTGCCTTCTGCGGTGTCATCAATCATCACGTCCGGGACGATGCCCTTGGCCTGGATGGACTTGCCGCTGGGCGTGAAATACCGGGCCGTGGTGAGCTTCAGGCCGGTATCCGGGCCCAGCGGGCGCACCGTCTGCACGGAACCCTTGCCGAAGGTCTGGTTGCCCATGATGGTGGCGCGTTTGTAGTCTTGCAGCGCGCCGGCGACGATTTCGCTGGCCGATGCCGAGCCTTCGTTGACCAGCACCACCAGTGGCACGGTCTTGATGGCAGCAGGCAGGCGTTTGAGCGGGTCCGCAGCATTGCGGCGCTGGTAAAACTCAGGTGAAGCCTTGTAGGTGAACTTGCTCTCGGGCAGCTGGCCGTTGGTCGATACGACGGTGACGTTTTCGGGCAGGAAGGCGGCAGAAACCGCCACGGCCGCATCCAGCAGGCCACCCGGATCGTTGCGCAGATCCAGCACCAGCCCTTTCAGGTTGGGTTCCTGCTTGTAGATCTGTTCGAGCTTGGTGACGAAGTCCTCGACGGTGCGTTCCTGAAACTGGCTCACGCGGAGCCAAGCATAACCCGGTTCTATCACTTTGCTGCGCACCGACTGGGTACGGATTTCCTCGCGCATGATGGTCACCGGGAAGGTCCGGTTTTCATCTTTGCGGAAGATCATCAGCACAACCTTCGTCTTCGGTTCGCCGCGCATTTTCTTGACGGCGTCGTTGAGCGACAGGCCCTTGACGGCGGTGTCGTCGATTTTGGTGATCAGGTCATTGGGTTTGAGACCGGCGCGGTCGGCGGGCGAGCCCTCAATCGGCGAAACCACCTTGACCAGGCCGTCCTCCTGCGCTATTTCAATGCCGACGCCGACAAATCGGCCGCTGGTTCCTTCGCGGAATTCCTTGAAGGACTTCTTGTCAAAATACACAGAATGCGGGTCCAGGCTGGCGACCATGCCGGAGATGGCGTCGGAAATCAGTTTTTTCTCGTCCACGGGCTCGACATAGTCAGTCTTGACCATGCCAAACACTGCAGCGAGTTGTTGCAGTTCTTCCAGCGGAAGCGGGGCCAGCCCGCCACGTGCAACGGCCTGCAGTTGCACCGTGGTCAATGCTCCGGCCACGGCGCCAATGGAGATCCAGCCTGCAATCTTGAGTTTCTGACCCATAAATACCTTCGTTCGCCTAGATTAAAGGCAGTTGCCACAGATTTTGAACCAATATACACCTTGGAGAATGGCCTCGGCCGGCAGTTCCCGTGCCATAGGCCGCACAAGCGGGAAATGTTTCAAACTTGGCCTGCTTTACACGGGCTTGACGTTCACGCTTTTCCCTGGGCGGCGACGGCCGCTGCAGCCGTGGCAATGGCCTCGCTGTCGCCCAGGTAGTCGTGCCGCAGGGGTTTCAGATCTGCATCGAGTTCGTAGACCAGCGGAATGCCGTTGGGGATATTCAGGCTGACGATGTCTTGGTCGGAAATATTGTCCAGGTACTTCACCAGCGCGCGAATGGAGTTGCCGTGCGCCGCCACCACAATACGTTTGCCAGCGCGGATGGCCGGTGCCATGGCCTCGTTCCAGAGTGGCAGCACACGGGCCACGGTGTCTTTCAGGCATTCAGTCAGTGGCGCCTCACCGGGTTTGAGTTTGGCGTAGCGCGGGTCCCTGCCTTCCCAGCGCTCGTCGTCCTGCGTCAGCGCTGGCGGCGGCGTGTCGTAGCTGCGGCGCCAGGCCAGCACCTGCGCGTCGCCGTACTTTTTGGCGGTCTCGGCTTTGTTCAGGCCCTGCAGCGCCCCGTAGTGCCGCTCGTTGAGGCGCCAGCTGTGCACCACCGGCAACCAGGTGCGGTCCATTTCGTCGAGCGTGTGCCAGAGCGTGCGGGTGGCGCGCTTGAGCATGCTGGTGTAGGCCACATCGAAGTCGTAGCCCTCGCGTTTGAGCAAGCGCCCGGCGTCCAGGGCCTGCGCCACGCCGGTGGGCGTGAGGTCCACATCGGCCCAGCCGGTGAAGCGGTTTTCAAGGTTCCAGGTTGATTCGCCGTGGCGGATGAGCACAAGTTTGTACATGGGTGACGCAGATGAAGGGGTGGGATTTTGGAGGGTGGGCGGGGTGTAAAACAGGGTGTGCGGCGGGGTACGCACAGCCGTGTTCACCCCTGCATTCTAAAATCAGCGATTAACCGCAAAACCCTGAAGGACTCAAAGTGAAATTTCTCATCGATAACTGGATGCTGATCGCTATAGCGCTGGCTTCCGGCGGCATGCTGGTGTGGCCCCTGATTTCCAGCGGCATGGCGGCCGGATCGCTCAGCGCCACGGGGGCGGTGCAACTGATCAACCGCGACAAGGCCGTGGTGATTGATGTCAGCGAAGCGGAGGAGTTTTCCGGCGGCCATGTGGTCGGCGCCAAAAACATTCCCTTGAACCAGCTCGAGGAAAAGCTCCCTGGCGCGGTCAAGAACAAGGCCTTGCCGCTGATCTTGGTCTGCCCCAGCGGTGCCCGCGCCAACCGGGCGCTGGCCACGGCCAAAAAACTTGGCTACGAGCAGGCCCAATGCCTGGCCGGCGGGCTGAAATCCTGGAAAGAGGCTAACCTGCCTCTCGAGAAGGCCTGATTCGCGGGCTGCCACCCTGAACCCGACCGGAGAAACTGATTCATGCGAACTGTCAAGATCTACCTGACCGCCAGCTGTCCTTACTGCAATCACGCCAAACAATTGCTCAAGCAGCGTGGAGTCGAGGCGATCGAGGAAATCCGCGTGGACATGCAGCCGGCCGAGCGCCAGAAGATGATGGAGATCACCGGTCGCCGCACGGTGCCGCAGATTTTCATCGGTGATACCCACGTCGGCGGCTGCGACGACCTGGTGGCGCTGGACGGCCGGGGCGCTCTGCTGCCCTTGCTCAATAGCTGAGGGCCGGTTACACGCTGCCGTTGCCACTGCGGCTGCCGCAGACACACCTGAGATAATGCGCTGTGCCTGCTGCGCGCCGCAGGCTTTATTTTTTTTCCAAGCCTTCCGAAAGATTCACTATGGCCGAAGCCAACCTTGACCCCGTGTTCCAAATCCAGCGCGTCTACCTCAAGGACATCTCGCTGGAGCAGCCCAATTCGCCTGAAATCCTGTTGAACCAGGAGCAGCCGGCAGTCGACATCCAGCTCGGCGTGGACGCCATGCCGATCACCGACGGCCTGTACGAAGTCAGCGTGACCGCCACCGTGCACACCAAGATCGAGGACAAGACCGTGTTCATGGTCGAGGCCAAGCAGGCCGGCATTTTTGAAATCCGCAACATGCCACCGGAGCAGCTCAACGCTGTGCTGGGCATTGCCTGCCCGCAGATTGTTTACCCCTATCTGCGCGGCAATGTGGCCGACGTGATCCAGCGTGGCGGTTTCCCGCCCGTCAACCTGGCTGAGATCAACTTCCAGGCGATGTTCGAGCAACAACAGGCTGCCGCCGCATCGGCCGCCCAGGAAGCGCCGCAAATCATCGTCTGATCCCTGGCGCCGCGTTTCCCTGCCCGCTATGAAAATTGCCGTTCTCGGCGCTGGCGCCTGGGGGACCGCCCTGGCCATCAGTGCCGCCCGGGCGGCCACTTCCCGTTCTTCAGCGCCGCGGCACCAGGTCAGCCTGTGGGCGCGCGACGCTGCCCAACTTGCGGACATGCAGTCGCAGCGGGTCAACGCCCGTTACCTGCCGGATATGGCGCTGCCGCCCTCCCTGATGCTGGCTGGAGGCCCTGACGCATCGCTGGATGCCTTGCTGACCGGCCAGGACCTGATCGTCATTGCCACACCGATTGCGGGGCTGCGCGGCATGTTGCAGCGCGTGCAGGCGGTCAGGGCGCCGGTCGCCTGGCTGTGCAAGGGTTTTGAGGCTCCGCTTGCCGGGGGAGGCGCAAATTTGAAGCCTTTTGGGCTGTTGGCCCACGAAATTCGGGCGCAGGCAGCTATCAATTTGAGAGCGGGTGCGCTTAGTGGCCCGAGTTTTGCGCAGGAGGTCGCGCGCGGGCAGCCGACCGCACTGGTCGCTGCCAGCGAACACGCGGAAGTACGCGAAGCGCTGGTGGCGGCCTTCCACGGCCCCGCGCTGCGTGTGTATGCCAACGACGACATCGTCGGTGTCGAGGTTGGCGGCGCGGTCAAGAATGTGCTGGCGATCGCCACCGGCCTGTGCGATGGCCTGAACCTCGGGCTCAATGCCCGGGCCGCGCTGATCACACGCGGCCTGAGCGAGATGACCAAGCTGGGGCTGGCCTTGGGCGCTCGCGCCGAGAGCTTCACTGGCCTGTCGGGTCTGGGCGATCTGGTGCTGACCGCCACCGGCGACCTGAGCCGCAACCGACAGGTCGGGCTGCTGCTGGCCCTGGGCCAGTCACTGGACCAGGCGGTGCAGTCACTCGGCCATGTGGCGGAAGGCGTGTATTGCGCCCGCACCGTGGTGCAGCGCGCCCGAGGGCTGGGTGTGGAGATGCCGATCTCCGAAGCTGTCGTTGCGCTGCTGGGGGGGCAGATTCGGCCGGCCGAAGCGGTGGCACTGCTGATGGGGCGGGATCCGGCGGACGAACTGCGCTAGGGCGCCTCGTGCCCGGCTGGGCAAGGGTTTTTTCTATTTTTGGGCTCCAGTCCACAGCCATCAAGTGTCTGCAGCTACTAAATTCATAGCAAATTAGTGTCTGTGATGGCAATGCTTCGGGGATTTGTGGTGTGCCAGCAAGCCGGGGGTTGCCCGGCGGCAACTTACTTTCTTTTTGCGTCGCCAAAAAGAAAGTAAGCAAAGAAAAAGGCGACCCGATGGTCTGGGTCCCCTGCGCTGCGCTACGGGGCACCCTGCGGTGCTCGTTAAAAGCGGGGTCTCGCTCGAACTCGGCTTCGCCTCAGACAATCGCTTGCCCTGATCCGCCTTCACCTGCGCTCCTCGGCCCAGCCCGACGGGTGGGGGACGGATACGGGAACAAAGTCCGGAGTGCAGGAAGCGCTGCGCGCTTCCTGCACGGGAATCCCAACAGTCCGTCACGCTTGCACGCGAGCGCAGCACACGCGGCCAAATGAAGCCCCCCTCCATCGCCCAGCGGGGCGAGGGAGGGGCTAGGGGTGGGAGTGGGGAGTTAAGCGCTGCTGTCTGCGGCAAATCAGGACCGCCGCGAAGTGGGTCAACTGATCAGCCCCGTTGTTGCATCTTCTCAATCCTCTCGCCCATCCGCGAGAGCAGATACCACCACTCACTGTCATCCTCGCGGTAAGTCCTGACCGCGCCGGCCCGCACCAGGATCTTGCGTAACTCGTCGTCCTCAAAACCGCCCAGGTGTTTTCTGAGCACGTCGAAGGATCGGTCGGTGAAACTTTTGTGGCTGAGGAAATGGCGCGCGGTTTCCTCGGCCATGAACTCGGTTTTGTACTGCTGCTGCAGGGCCTGCAACTGGTGTCTGAATTGCTGCCGGTTCACGGCGAAAGTCACCAGGCCGCCGACCAGAGTGCCGAGCAGGGTGAACAGGGGGGTCAGCAGGCTGGGATCCATGGGCTATTCCGGTAAGGGCGTCGGGGGAGGAAGCCCGCATTATTGCGGCGAATCAATCGACACGGAAAATTCAGACTCTCCGTTTGCTGCGGCTTTGCCGCTGGACTAAACTGATATGGAGCACCCGGTGCCTTGCCGGTGCGCTCGTCGCCGACCTTTTTTCCAACCGCATTCGGGAGCCCGCCATGGACAACACCAGCAAAGAAAAACTGATCACCGACATGAAGGTCGTTCTCACCGACGTCGAGGACCTGCTCAAGGCCGCCACCGCTGCCACCGGCGAAACCGCATCCGCCCTACGCGAAAAGGCTGCGGGCAAACTCAAGCTGGCCACCGAAAAGCTCACCGGCCTGCAGGAAGCGGCCTTGCTCAAGGGCAAGGAAGCCGCCAAGGTCACCGACGAGTACGTACACGCCAACCCGTGGAAGGCGGTTGGCGTCGCGGCGGCGGCCGGCTTCCTGATCGGTCTGCTGGTCAACCGCAAGTAGCCCGGTACCTGGACTGGCATGAATCCGGCTGACAGCGGCGCGACACCGCGCTTGCTCGCCTCGCTGCGCCAGCTTGCACTGACTGCGCTGGGCATCGCGCACACGCGGCTTGCGCTGGCCGGTGTGGAACTCGAGGAAGAATTGCAGCACCTGGTCGACCCGCTGCTGTGCCGTATCGTCAACGGGCTCGGCCGGGCTTTTGACTTCAATGGCGCCGCGTGACGGAGCCCCCAGGTTTTTTACTTCACTGGTCTTGCGGTCAAACTGGTCAGCGGTGAAAAGGCCATCGTCCGGGTTACCAGCGTCCAGATTCTTGAGCTCAATGACACAGCGAGCCTAGGGTTTGAGCTGGCAGCCCATACATCGAGCCGGTGGTTGATCGCGGTTCATCAGGTCGAACTTGCCTCAAATTTCCAGGTTATCAATCAAGCGCGTCGTCCCAAGTCTGGCCGCGCCCAGCACCACCAAGGGTGTGTCGATGTCACCGCTGTCCGGTGGCAACAGGTCGCTGCGGCGGCGCACGCTCAGGTAGTCGGGTTTCCAGCCGCGCCTGCTCAGGGCCTGCATGGCTTCTTCTTCCAGCGCTTCCCGCGCTGCTGTCCCTTGCGTTTTCACGGTTTGGCCCAGCGCCTGAAGGGCGCGCGACAGCTGAACCGCTTCGCTGCGCTCGGGTGCCGACAGGTAACCGTTGCGCGAAGACAGCGCCAGACCATCGGCTGCGCGTAGCGTGTAGCAGGGCACGATCTCCATCGGCAGCGCAAACTGCTGCACCATGCGCCGCACGATCATCAGCTGCTGGTAGTCCTTCTTGCCGAACACTGCGAAGCCTGCCGGCTTGCCGGCGAACACGCTGGAAAACAACTTCATCACCACGGTGCTGACACCGATAAAAAATCCGGGCCGGAAGTGGCCTTCGAGAATGTCGGCGAGTTCAGCCGGTGGGTGCACCTTGTAGGTCTGCGGCTCGGGGTAAAGGTCGGTCTCGCGCGGCGCAAACAGCACATCGCAGCCGGCGGCGCGCAGCCGGTCGCAGTCTGCCTCCCAGGTGCGCGGGTAACTGTCAAAGTCTTCGTGCGGCGCAAATTGCAGACGGTTCACGAAAATGCTGGCCACGGTCACGTCGCCCAGTGGCTTGGCCTTGTCCACCAGCGCGATATGGCCGTCGTGCAGATTGCCCATGGTGGCCACAAAAGCCGGGCGCTGAAAGGGAGCGAGCGCGGCGCGCAAGTCGGTGATGCTGTGGACGATGTTCATGCGTTGCGAAGCTCGTGTTCAAAAGGGGCGACTATACAAGCGTGGGGGCCATCTATTCACCAAGCGTGCAGGGCGTCAACCGGGAAGCGGCCCTCCTTGACCGCCCGCACATAGGCCTGCATGGCACCGCGCACGCTGGTTTCTTCTGCCAGGAAGTTGTGCACGAACTTGGCCATTTTCCCCAGGTTCATGCCCAGCATGTCGTGCAGAACCAGCACTTGCCCCGCCGTGCCGACACCGGCACCTATGCCTATGGTCGCGCAGTGCGTAAGTTCTTTTGTCAACGTTGCCGACAGTGCAGCGGGCACCATCTCCAGCACCATCATGGCTGCTCCTGCATCCTGCAATGCGTGGGCGTGGGCTTTCAGTGTGGTCGCGGCTTCTTCGGATTTGCCCTGCACCCGGTAACCACCCAGCGAATGCACAGTTTGCGGTGTCAGGCCCAGGTGCGCGCACACCGGAATGCCGCGTTCCACCAAAAAATGCACGGTGTCTGCCGTCCAGCCACCGCCTTCAAGTTTGACCATGTGCGCGCCGGCCTGCATCAACACGGCAGCGCTGCGCAGGGCCTGCTCTTTCGACTCGTGGTAGCTGCCAAAAGGCAGGTCGGAAATCAGCCACGCGGTGGCCTGCGCACGGTGCAGACCGCGTGCTACGCCTTCGGTGTGGTGGCGCATGGCCTCCAGCGTCACGCCGACTGTGCTGGGCATGCCCTGGCAGACCATGCCCAGCGAATCGCCGACCAGAATGCATTCCACGCCGGCCGAATCGGCCACCGCCGCAAAAGTCGCGTCGTAAGCGGTCAGCATGGTGATTTTGTCGCCCTGTGCATGCATTTCGCGCAGGCGCGGCAGACTGATGGGTTTGCGCGAAGCGGGTGGCGGGACGGCGGGCAAGGTGCCATAGGGGCTGGCGGCCGTGTTGGCGGGCGTCATGCTTGCACCTCCGGCGCAGAACGTGTCATGCCCAGACGGTTCAGCAGGGCCACATCAGCGTCGGTGTCGGGATTGCCAGTGGTCAGCAGCTTGTCGCCGTAAAAGATGGAGTTGGCGCCGGCCAGGAAACACAGAGCCTGCACCGCATCGCCCATTTGCTGTCGGCCTGCCGACAGGCGCACACGTGCTTCCGGCATGGTGATGCGTGCCACAGCAATTGTGCGCACGAATTCAAACGGATCGAGGTCTTTCTGGTCGGCCAGTGGCGTACCTTCGACCTTGACCAGGTTGTTTATCGGCACCGACTCGGGATAAGGCGAGAGGTTGGCCAGCTCGGCCACCAGACCGGCGCGCTGACGTCTCGTTTCGCCCATGCCGACAATACCGCCGCAGCAGACCTTCACGCCCGCGCTGCGTACGCGTGCCAGGGTGTCGATCCGGTCCTGGTAGTCGCGCGTGGTGATGATGTCGCCATAAAAGTCAGGCGCGCTGTCGAGGTTGTGGTTGTAGTAGTCCAGGCCCGCGCTTTGCAGTGTTTGGGCGTGGCCGTCTTCCAGCATGCCCAGGGTGGCGCAGGTTTCCAGCCCGAGCGCCTTGACCGTGCGCACCAGCTCGGCCACTTTTTCAATGTCCCGGTCTTTGGGCGCACGCCAGGCGGCCCCCATGCAAAAACGTGTGGCACCGGCGTCCTTGGCGCGTTGGGCGGCCAGCTTCACTTCATGCGGTTCCATCAACTTGGTGGCTTCCACGCCGGTGTCGAAACGGGCTGCTTGCGGACAGTAGTTGCAGTCTTCCGGGCAACCCCCGGTTTTGACCGACAGCAGTGTGGCAAATTCAACGCGTGAGGCATCAAAGTTTTCACGGTGCACGGTTTGCGCCTGGTGCATCAGTTCCGGGAAAGGCAGGTTAAACAATGCCTCAATGGCGTCAACACTCCAGCGGGCCGCGGGGCCGACCGGGACCGTCTGGCGCGGGCGGTGCAGGGTGACGGGTTGTTCAAAAACGCTGGACATGGTTGATTCCTTCAAACGACGGAGATGGCGAGGAGAAAAGAAGGCCGTGGCTGGCTCACAGGCCCTGCACAGCAATTGTGGAGCGTTCTTCCTGGATGCGATTGGCGCTGTCAACAAACACCAGTTTAGGCTGGAAGCCGGCCACCTGATGTGCCGGCAACTGGCCAAACGCGGCAATGATGATCAGATCGCCAACAGCCGCCTGGCGCGCCGCCGAGCCATTGACCGAGATGGTGCCGCTGCCACGTTGGGCGCGTATGGCGTAGGTCACAAAACGCGCGCCGTTGTTGATGTTCCAGATGTGGATCTGCTCGAACTCGGCAATGCCCGAGGCCTCCAGCAAGTCGTCATCAATGGCACAGGAACCCTCGTAATGCAGTTCGCACTGGGTGACGGTGGCGCGATGGATTTTTCCGGCGAGAAGGGTACGTTGCATGGTGTCTCCAGCCCTAAGGCGTGGGCAGAAGTGTGGGTTTGGGAAACAAGGGGGCCGTGATGGGCAGGCTCTTCCGCCCGCGCTGCATCGCCTCCTGCAGCTGCACGATGGCTGCTTCTGGTGACGGAGCTGCCGTGATGGCACTGATCACTGCCACCCCGGCGGCACCGGCCCGCGCCGCCTGCTCGGTTCGCGGCACATCCATGCCGGCAATGCCGACGACCGGTGTCGGCAGCAGCGCGCACCAGTAGGCCAGGTTGTCATTGCCTTGCGGAATCCACGGCATGACCTTGGCTTGGGTTGGGTGGATGGGGCCGCATGCGATGTAACTGGGTTGGAGCGCCCAGGCGCGGCAGACTTCCCAGTAGGCATGCGTGCTGATGCCCAGTCGCAACCCGGCTTTTTGTATCGCGTCGAGATCGGCGATATGGAGGTCTTCCTGCCCCAGGTGCACGCCGTACGCGCCTTCCTCAATGGCCAGCTGCCAGTGGTCGTTGATGAAAAGTTGCGCGCCGGCTGTGGTTGCCGCAGCAATCGCCCGACGCACTTGTTGCCGCACGAACTCACGCTGTTCGGGCTGCTGCGCATCCTTGATGCGCAACTGTACGGTCCGCACACCGGCAATCACCACGCGCTCGACCCAGGCGGCGCTGTCCACCACGGCATAAACCCCCAGGTCCGGGTCGCTGAGCGGGGCAAAACCGCTGACCGGGGTAGGCTGCGGCAAGCTGAAATACGGCAGGTTGCCGCTGTGCCGGGAAAAAGCAGTACCGGGCTGTGCGTTGGCCGTTGCCATGCTGGCCAAGATGATTGCATCGATAGCAACAAAACCTTTCGCCAGCGCATCGGCTGCGCTGGCAGCGAAGGCGGAGGAATCGACCGCGAGGTGACCTGCCGGCAGGCTGAGCCGGCCGATGGCCTGCGGGGTGTCTGCATAGTTTTCGTTCTTGCTGCCGATGATCACCACGGCCTTGCACACACGTGTGCGCAAGGTACTGGCAGCCTGCTCGACGGCGTCACGCGTGTCCAGCGAATCCAGGCCCAGCAAGGCGGCTGCTTCCTTATGGTCTATGCAAAGCAAAGCTGCGCGCGGACCCGGTTGAGCGCTTTGGCCCTGCAACAGCTGATTGAGTTCCTTCGCATGCGTTGACAGCGCCCAGACCGGCGCGGTATTGACAGGGCTGGTCATAAGATAAAGGGCCGGCCGGTGACCGGGGTCGAGGCGATCGCCATGTCCTGCTGCGCCATGATGCCGGCTTCGTACGCCAGTCGCCCGGCTTCGATGCCGAGCTTGAAGGCTCGCGCCATTTCAACCGGGTCACGCGCATAGGCCACGGCCGAATTGAGCAGCACCGCGTCGTAGCCAAGCTCCATCGCCTGCACCGCATCGGCCGGTGAACCAATGCCCGCGTCCACGATCAGTGGCACGCCTGGCAGGCGCGCGCGCAAGGTACGCAAGGCGTAGGGGTTGATCAGGCCCTGACCCGAGCCAATCGGCGCACCCCAGGGCATCAGGATGCGGCAACCGGCGTCGAGCAGGCGCTGACAGCTGACCAGGTCGTCGGTGCAATAGGGAAAAACTTCAAAACCATCGCGGACCAGCTCAGCGGCTGCCGTCACCAGCTCAAACGGGTCGGGCTGCAGCGTGTGTTCATCACCGACCACTTCCAGCTTGATCCAGTGGGTGCCGAACAGTTCGCGCGCCATTTTTGACAGCGTGATGGCCTCGCGCGCACTCCTGCAGCCAGCGGTATTGGGCAGCAGGCGGGCACCGCTGGCCTGGATCAGCTTGTAGAAGTCGTTTTGCGTGTTGCCATCGGCGGCCAGCTGGCGCTTGAGCCCCACGGTGACGACCTGCGCGCCAGAGGCGGTAATCGCCTGTTGCAGGACTTGCGGCGAGGGGTAGCTGGCCGTGCCAAGGAAAAACCGACTAGCCAGCTCGATGCCTGCGATTTGGAAACTCATCTAGCCTCCTGTGATAGCCTGAAATGTAAAAACAGCGTCGCCTTCTGCGAGTACGGTCTGCGCACGCGCATCACGTGCCACAAACTCGCCATTGACTGCGCTGGCAAACGAGGCCGTTGGCAGTTCGGTGGTAGCCAGCGCATCGGCCAGGCTGCTGCCTGCCGGCACCTGCCGGGCTTCGCCGTTGAGGGTGATGTTGATCAATGTCATGTCAAATTTTGCAGCGTTTGCTCGACCAGCGCCGGCGCAATCAGCCAGCCATGCCGGAACAGGCCGTTGATGCGCACCAGTCCGGCTTCCTGCTCAACGTGTGGCAAATTATCCGGCAGCGCAGGGCGGAGGTTGGTTTCCGTGTGAACCACGCGCGCTTCGGCCAGTTCGGGAATGATGCTGTGTGCCGCCGCCAGCAGTTCCACCATGCTGCGCAGCGAGATCGGCGAGCGGTCTTCGCTTTCAATCTCGCTGGCGCCGATGACGATATGCCCGCCCTCACGTGGCACCAGATACACACGGTGGCGCGGATGCAGCAGCCGTATCGGCCGCTGCAGCGCCACATGGGGTGCGTGCAGCCAGATGATTTCGCCGCGCACCCCCCGCACCCGGGGGGTGTAACCCGCATAGGGGTCGGACGTGTTGGCGGGGGGGCGGGCGCCCGTGCCGCGCACGTCGAACACGCAATCGAAGGCCAGTACGCTCTGGGCGGTATGTATTTCACCGGGGCGCAGGCGGTCTACGGTGCTGCCCCAATGCCAGCGAGCGCCTGCAGCACTGGCGGCATGGGCCAGGGCCAGCATGGCCTGCATCGTATGGATTTGCCCTTCATGCGGCAACAACCAGGCATGCGCCACGCCGTGCAGGTCCGGCTCCAGGTCCTTCAGCGTAGCGGCCTGCAGCAACTGGGGCGCATGGCCGGCGGGGGCCTTGTGCAGCAGTAGGTCCACCACACGCCGCGCCGCGCCCTGATCGCCCCGGTGCGCCAGCAGCAGGCTGCCGCGCCGGTGCAGCTCAACAGGCAGCCCGAGGGACGCCACGATGGTGGGCCAGAGTTCCAGCGATCGCAGGCCAAGCGCGAACACGTTTTCATCTGCGGACTCCAGCTCGGCCGTCGGGCTGAGCATGCCGGCAGCGGTCCAGCCCGCGGCGTACACCCCGCCAGTTGGCGCCTGTGGGCCGGGTGCGGGATCGAAAACCTCGACCGAATGCCCGGCGCGGGCCAACTGGAAGGCCAGCAGCCGTCCGAGAAGCCCTGCGCCTGCAATGCCGATGTGCATGGTTGTTCGCCCTTGTCCGCGCAGGTTCAGAGTTTCTGGATGGGGATGTAGAGCTCGCTGCCGCCTTCGCGGAACTCGGCGGATTTTGTCTGCATCCCCTGGTCCAGAGCCGCACTTTCGGCAATACCTTGTTGTGCCGCAAATTCACGCACTTCCTGGCTGATTTTCATGGAGCAAAATTTCGGCCCGCACATGGAGCAGAAATGCGCGACCTTGCTGACTTCCTTGGGCAAGGTTTCGTCGTGAAACTCGCGAGCGGTGTCCGGGTCCAGCGACAGGTTGAACTGGTCATGCCAGCGAAATTCAAAGCGGGCCTTCGACAGCGCCTCATCGCGCGCGCGCGAAGTCGGGTGACCCTTGGCCACATCGGCGGCGTGTGCGGCAATCTTGTAGGCAATGATGCCTTGCTTCACATCGTTGCGATCCGGCAGGCCCAGGTGTTCCTTGGGCGTCACGTAACACAACATGGCGGTGCCAAACCAGCCGATCATCGCCGCACCGATGGCGCTGGAGATATGGTCATAGCCGGGCGAAATGTCGATGGTCAGCGGGCCGAGAGTGTAGAACGGCGCCTCGTGGCAATGCTTGAGCTGCTCTTCCATGTTGGCCTGGATCATGTGCATGGGCACATGGCCGGGGCCTTCGATCATGGTCTGCACGTCATGCTTCCAGGCGATTTTTGTCAATTCACCCAGCGTGCGCAGCTCGGCAAACTGGGCTTCGTCGTTAGCGTCGGCACCTGAACCCGGGCGCAGGCCATCGCCCAGCGAGAAGCTCACGTCATAGGCCTTCATGATCTCGCAGATATCTTCAAAGTGCGTATACAGGAAGTTCTCTTTGTGGTGCGACATGCACCACTTGGCCAGGATGGAGCCACCGCGCGAGACGATGCCGGTGCGGCGCTTGGCCGTCATCGGGATGAAGGGCAGGCGCACACCGGCGTGAATGGTGAAGTAGTCCACACCTTGCTCGGCTTGCTCAATCAGCGTATCGCGGTAAATTTCCCAGGTCAGGTCTTCAGCCACGCCGCCGACTTTTTCCAGCGCCTGGTAAATCGGCACCGTGCCGATGGGCACCGGCGAGTTGCGGATGATCCAGTCGCGGGTGGTGTGGATGTTTTTGCCGGTCGACAAATCCATCACGTTGTCTGCGCCCCAGCGAATCGCCCAGACCAGTTTTTCAACTTCTTCTTCAATGCTGGAGGTGACGGCCGAGTTGCCGATATTGGCGTTGATCTTGACCAGGAAGTTGCGGCCGATGATCATGGGCTCGACTTCCGGGTGGTTGATGTTGGCCGGAATGATGGCCCGGCCGCGCGCCACTTCGTCGCGTACAAACTCCGGCGTCACAAACTCGGGCAACTGCGCGCCCATGGGATTGCCGCTCAAACGCTGGGCGCGCTCCGCGTCGCCGAGGTACTCGGCCATCCATTCACGCTTGCTGTTTTCGCGCAGCGCGATGTATTCCATTTCGGGGGTGATGATGCCGCGGCGCGCGTAGTGCATCTGGGTGACATTGCCGGTGTGGTTGGCACCGGCCTTGGCGCGGCGCGGTGTGCGTTGCAGGCCGGCGGCTTGGGCGCGCAAGGCGGCAATACGCTGCACTTCCGGGTCCGACGGGTCGGTGCGGTCTTCACGACGCGTGCCGTCGTCTACGGCTTGGGCAGCACGGCCGGTGTAAACCTCGGTGTCGCCACGCGCCTCAATCCACGGCGTACGCAGGGCTCCGAGCCCGCGGCGCACATCAATGTCGGCGCCCGGGTCGGTATAGGGGCCGGAGGTGTCGTACAGCGTGGCGGACTCGCCATTGCTCAAGGCGACTTCGCGCATCGGCACGCGCAGCTCGGGGTGGACCTGTCCAGGTACATAAATTTTGCGCGAGGCGGGAAAAGGCTCGCGCGTAAGGGCCAGCAGCTGGGCAAATTTGTCTGGAGCATTCATCGGGGCATCCTTTGCTGTGTGGGTTACACAAAATGCTCCGAAGGTGTGGCCAATACCCCGCGCTGTGGTGTTGGTTGTTGACTGCCTAGACCGGGGGGCCGGCGGCAGTCAGCTCTTCTTACGTCGGTACGAACCGATTCAAGTTCACGGGTTTGGGTTGTTGGCCATCTCAGCTGCCAGGCCACAATGGCCGGCAGCACCCCGGAGCAGTTGCATTCTAGTGCAGACGAGCGGCGGACCCGAATCCATTTTCCCGCGGTGCCGATAGTGTGCTAACCGGAGTGTTTTTCCCGAAGCCGCTATGCTTGCCGCCAACATGGGCCTGAAACGACGAAAAAAATGAGCAAGCGGTTTGATTTTTCAGATGCCAGCATGGCGCTGCTTGCGCACGCCGATGCAGGCCGCGCGTTGGACGAAGACCTCGGTGCCGGCGACCTGACCGCCGGCCTGGTGGACCCCGACCAGCGCAGCCAGGCCCGTGTGCTGGCGCGCGAAGCTGCGGTAATTTGCGGCCAGCCCTGGGTGGAGGCGACGTTGCAGCGGCTGGACCCGCAGGCCGAGCTGCTCTGGCATGTGCGGGATGGCCAGCCCTGCAGCGCCAACCAGGTCATTCTGGAGATCCAGGGGAACTCTCGTGCACTGCTCAGCGGCGAGCGTACCTTGCTTAATTTTTTGCAATTGCTCAGCGCCGTGGCCACACAGACCGCGACCTACGTACGGGCTGTGGAAGCGGTCGCGGGCAACCGCGCGCGCATTGTGGACACCCGCAAAACCCTGCCCGGTTTGCGGCTGGCGCAAAAATACGCGGTGCGCTGCGGCGGCGGCAGCAACCACCGCATTGGCCTCTACGACGCCGTGCTGATCAAGGAAAACCATATCGCGGCTGCAGATGGCGTTACCGCCGTTTTGCGGCGCGCTGCCGATATGGCTGGCCAGGCAAGCTTTGTCGAGATCGAGGTGGAGACCCTGGCCCAGCTGGAGGAAGCACTCGCTGCCGGTGCCCGGATGGTGCTGCTCGACAACATGGACCTGGCACAGCTCCGCGAGGCAGTGCGTCTCACGGCCGGTCGGGCGATTCTGGAAGTGTCGGGCGGCGTCGGGCTGGACACGGTGGCCGGCATTGCAGCCACCGGCGTGGACCGCATTTCCATCGGCGCACTGACCAAAGACATCAAGGCGATTGATTTTTCCATGCGTTTTACGCAGCTGTGAACCCGGCCATGAATGACACCACACGCCCCGCCCAGTCCCTGGTGCGCATTGACTATGAGCAGCCCGCCTGCCCAACGCGCCATGCCTGGGCGCGGGTACCGGTGGAGCCGACGCCGGACGAGCGCGCCGCACTCAAGGACCGGATTCGCCGCCTGCTCAAGGAGCGCAATGCCGTCATGGTGTCGCACTACTATGTGCATCCGGATCTGCAGGACCTGGCCGAGGAAACCGGCGGGCTGGTGAGCGACTCACTGGAGATGGCACGTTTCGGCCGCGACCACCCAGCGACCACGCTGGTTGTGTCGGGCGTGCGTTTCATGGGCGAGACCGCGAAAATCCTCTCACCCGAAAAACGTGTGCTGATGCCTGACCTGGACGCGACCTGCTCGCTCGATCTCGGCTGCCCGGTAGACGAATTCAGCGCCTTCTGCGATGCCCATCCGGACCGCACGGTGGTGGTCTATGCCAACACCAGCGCCGCCGTGAAAGCGCGTGCCGACTGGCTGGTGACTTCAAGTTGCGCGCTGGACACCGTGCGTGCGCTCAAGGAGCAGGGGCAGAAAATCCTGTGGGCGCCTGACAAGCACTTGGGCAGCTATATCCAGCGCGAAACCGGCGCCGACATGCTGATGTGGAACGGCAGCTGCATCGTGCATGACGAGTTCAAGGCCTTTGAACTCGAGGCGCTGAAAAAAGAGCACCCGGAAGCGAGGGTGCTGGTGCATCCAGAGTCGCCGGCGGACGTGATTGCACTGGCCGATGCGGTGGGTTCGACCTCTGGCATCCTGAAAGCAGCACGCGAGATGGACGCGCAGGAATTCATCGTTGCCACCGACAACGGCATGATGCATAAGCTGCGCACGCTGAACCCCGGCAAGGTTTTCATGGAGGCACCGACGGCCGGTGACAGCGCCACCTGCAAAAGCTGCGCGCACTGCCCCTGGATGGCGATGAACGGGCTGGCCGGCCTGGCGCAGGGTTTGCAGACCTTGAGCCCGGAAGTGCAGGTGAACCCTGTCCTGGGTGCGCGGGCCCGCCTGCCTATAGACCGAATGCTGGCGTTCACTGCGGCGCAGCGTGCGGGCCAGCCGGTGGCGGGACTGGTTCCCAAAATTGGCGCGGCTTAAGAATTTGCCCCGCTGCTCCCCCGGGTAGCCACCGTGGTCGGTGGCACCAGCACGGTCGGAAAAGCCACGGCATCTGTCTGCGGGTAGTCGCGGCTGAAATGCAGACCGCGGCTTTCGTGGCGTGACTGGGCCGAACGCACGATCAGTTCGGCCACCTGGACCAGGTTGCGCAGTTCCAGCAGATCCCGCGTGACGCGAAAGTTGGCATAAAACTCGTCAATCTCTGATTGCAGCAGCGCGATGCGATGCGCGGCGCGCTCCAGTCGCTTGTTGGTGCGCACTATGCCCACGTAATTCCACATCAGGCGTCGCAGCTCGTCCCAGTTGTGGGCAATTACCACCTGTTCGTCGGCATCGGTCACCTGGCTCTCGTCCCACGCAGGCAGCGAAGCTTCAGAGTCATTTTGGCCTCTAGCCCTTATCTGGCGGGCGCAAGTAGCTCCTGATTTGATAGCATACGCGACTTCCTGTGCAAACACCACACATTCGACCAGCGAGTTGCTGGCGAGCCTGTTGGCGCCATGCAGGCCGGTGCAGGCGGTCTCGCCAGCGGCATAAAGATTGGCGATGTCCGTGCGGCCAGCCAGGTCGGTCAGCACGCCGCCGCAGGTGTAGTGGGCGGCCGGCACCACGGGAATCGGCTGGCGCGCGATGTCGATGCCGAGTGACAGGCAGCGTGCGTGGATGGTCGGGAAGTGTTCGCGCACAAAGGCCTCGCCCTTATGAGAGATGTCCAGGTAGACGCAGTCCACACCGTGTTTTTTCATCTCGAAATCAATCGCACGGGCTACCACGTCGCGCGGTGCGAGTTCGGCGCGCTCATCGTGGGCCGGCATGAAGCGCGCCCCACCTGCAGACTCCGGCAGGCGCAATATACCGCCTTCGCCGCGCACCGCCTCGCTGATCAAAAATGACTTGGCTTCGGGGTGGTACAGGCAAGTCGGGTGGAACTGGATGAATTCCATGTTGCCGATGCGGCAACCGGCGCGCCAGGCAGCGGCAATGCCGTCGCCGGTGGCGGTGTCGGGGTTGCTGGTGTAGAGGTAGACCTTGCCGGCGCCGCCCGTGGCCAGCAAGATATCGCGTGCGGCAAAGGTATGCACGGTACCGCCGCTGCCGGTTTCCGCGTCGCGGCTGTCCAGCGCATACAGGCCGACGCAGCGTGGCCGGCCGGTGCTGCTGTCGTTCTGGATGATCAGGTCAACCAGCGTGGTCTGTTCAAAGACGTCGATGGCCGGGTGCGCCTGCACGGCCGCGATCAGGCTTTCCTGCACGACAGCGCCTGTGGCATCGGTCGCGTGCACGATGCGCCTGTGGCTGTGCCCGCCTTCGCGGGTGAGGTGCAGCGCCGGTGCGGCGCCGGGCTCTTGCGTGAAGGCCACGCCCTGGGCCTGCAGCCATCCAATCGCTGCCGGCGCGCCTTGCACCACCTGCGCGGTGGCCGCTTCGTCGGACAACCAGGCGCCCGCTATCTGCGTATCGGCGATGTGGGCTGCAAAGCTGTCGCCTTGCTCGCCCTGCGCCAGTACGGCCGCAATGCCGCCCTGGGCCCAGCCGCTGGCGCCGTCGGCCAGCTTGCCCTTGGTCAGCACGGCGACGCGAAGCGGGGTGGCGTTCGCAGCGCTGCCTTCGACCAGCTTGAGCGCGGTACTGAGCCCGGCCAGTCCGCTGCCGACGATCACCACGTCAAAGGGGTGTGGGATGGAGGCGTCGGTCTTGCCGGCTGGCTTTTGGCCTGAGGTGGGAAGAACGTTCATGAAAGCGGTAGGCGCTTGTTAGTCAGCAAACCGCGAATTATCTGCCAGGCACCAGGTGCGCGGTTTTTTCTATCCTGCCTTATAGAACCGCGCGCAGGAACAGAGAGGCGGTGATGGCGTTGGCGTGGGCGTCGCAGGAGCCAATGCTTGCGCGACTTCATTAGGGTCTTGGGAGCCAAGGACATCGCGTGCGATCCGCAGGCATCGGGAAGGCTGCGCACGATGGCATTGACACTCGCGAAATCCGGGCTGACCGCCCAGTCGGCAAGCTGAGGCCCTAAGCAGATGTGCGGTCCTGGCCGAGATAAGCCCGACGCGGCAGGCTGATTCGCAAGTTCTGCGGCGGCATGGTCGCCGATGCCGTCTGCAGGTCAGCAGTTGCGCCAGGGTGACGCTGTCGCTCGCCCGGCGCAGCGCAGGCGCCCGCTGTCTAGTTGCGATACGGCCGCGGTGCATAACGCGGCGCGACATAGGGTGGAGGCGGCTGGAATGGAATGGCCGTCGGGACGACGACTTCCTCTGCAAGCGCAAGAAACACATCGCCTGTATTGGCGTAGGGCGTAGGCATGATGCTACCGGCGAATTGTGGGCTCACCAGGAAGCCGGTTGCGAACGCGAACAGGGCGCTGGTATTCGCGGCGTTGCTGGTAGTTCCGGCGATGGTGGTAGTGCCGGCGACGGTGGTAGTGCCGGCGACGGTGGTAGTGCCGGCGACGGTGGTAGTGCCGGCGACGGTGGTAGGCCCGGCGACGGTGGTAGGCCCGGCGTTGCTGGCAGCCTGGGCAGGGGCGACATTCGCGGTGATAGTCCCAGTTGTTCTGTTGACGATAGGCGCGCAGCAGGTAGTCGCCAGCGTGTACTGATCTGCGTTGGGTCCCGCAAGTCGGTAGCCAGAGAAGGTGACGGCCTTGCCGGTTCCGACATCAATGGAGCTGAATGTCGCGGTGCTGCCGGGATCTGCCACCAGGCTCACGCCGGTGGGATTGCCCTGGAGCGTCGTCAAGACGGCACTTGTGTTGCCGTCGAAGCTTTTGGTCACTTCAGGAAACACCAGCATGCGCTGGGTCAAAATGCTGTCTGTAAGGATGAACTGAGGTACATAGTTGGTCGGCGTTGAGTAGGATGTTGGGTTGTAATTAATGGTGACAGGTGCATTGGGGCCGGTGACAGTTGGGCGGTCTGCACCGCTAACATTGATGAAGACCGAGCCACCGACCGCGCCGGGACCTGTGCCGTCGGTATCTGAGGTGAGCGTCAGGCCCAGTGGGGTGCCCACGCTGCGGGCCACAATGCTGGTGCCGCGCGTCAGCGTGATCTTGGCGTTGACGTTGACATCATTGGCCGAGCACATCATGAGGTTGCCGTCGGTGACCGTGATGGCTGCGTTCTGGTTCACATTGCGGCCAGCGCTCAGCGAAATGCTTCCGCGGGTGGTGGTCAGGGCTGCATTCACATTGATGTCCCTGCCGCAACACACCACCAGATTTCCATCAACCGCTGTCATGGGCGCACTGATGATCACGTCCCGGTCGGCGGTCAGGGTCAAGGTGGTCGGGACCCCGCCCGCCGCCACCCAGCTGACTACATCATTGATAAAAATGTCACCGTTGCCGGGTCCGGGCGCGGTTGTGATGTTGACGTTGTTGTTCACGAGTTGCGCAGAAAGCGTTGCACCCGAGATGTTGCCCCCGGGGCCGACGATAAAGTCCTGCGGGTCGATCAGCCAGGTGCCCATCAGCCCCCAAGGCGCGTTGGTGGTGACGCGCACGCCGTCCCGGATGCTGACATTTGCCGCTGAAGTCTCGATAAACCCGCCGTTGCCGCCGCTGGGCGCGCTGGCATCCAGTGTGCCGCCCACGTTCATCGCGCCCGTGGTCATATCGCCCAGCAGCAAAATGGTGCCGTTACGGCTGCCGATGGTTTGTGCCTGAATGACGCCGGTATTGTTCACTGCAGTGTGCAGCAGGTCGCCGGCCGCCTGCGCGGTCAGCAGGACTCGCCCGCCGTCAGCGCGTATCAGTCCACCGTTTTCAACCAAGGCGTTGACCGCACCCTGGGCCACCGATACACGAAGCAATCCGTCGCCCGCCAGGTCCAGTGTGGCCGCCTGGCCACCGACCAGTGCCACGCTTCCCAGTTGCGCATTGATCACGCCCTGGTTGCTGACCGTTCTTCCCATCAAGGCCACATGGCCGCCATCGGCTGCGTTGATCGTGCCCTGGTTCACCACCGATCCGTTTCCGGCGTTGGTGAAGCTGTAGTCGCCGGACATGAATTTGGCATCGCTCAGGCTCATGGTTGAAGCCACCAGACCCCCGACATTGACTTGCGCGCCACTGCCGAACAGGACGCCATTGGGGTTGAGCAAAAAGACCTTGCCGTTGGCCGACAGGTTGCCCAGGATGCTCGAAGCCTCTGTCCCTAGAACCCGGTTGAGTGCCACCGAGGTGCTGCCGGGCTGCACAAACTGAACGGTTTGCCCGGCAGCAATGCCGAAGCTTTGCCAGTTGATCACCGCGTTGGATGTGGACTGGTTAATCGTTGTGGTCGAGGCCGTGCTGCTGATGGTGGCTGAGCCTGCTGCCACGGTGCCGTTGGCCGGCAGGGCATGGACGATGGTGCCAAAAGTGAGCATCAGACAGGCTGACAGCAGATTCACGGCAAAGCGGGACGGGCTTGCGCCACCGCCAATGCAGGACGACTTCCCCTGGCTCTTGCCTGCTGCGTTCTCGGCGACGGCCACGCAGGTGCCCGAACTCGCGCTCCAAAGGGTTTTGTAAATGCGGTTCATTGGGTGTCCTTGCGCTTGTTAGTTACTTGGTGGGCTGTCTGCTGGGCTTAGAAATACTTGATGGCCTGAATCCAGAACCGTCCCGATTTGTCTGGCGCGGCGGTGGCGGCCGAGTCACCGATCTTGCGTGCGTAGTAGGTCCTGATCGCGAAATTCCCCGGGTCAGCCCAGGTCAGCCCAAGTCCATAGGCACCCAAGTCGCGCTGGTTGTTGCCTGCCGCCCAGGGCTTTTTGTTGATGGTCACGCTGCCGTGGTCCACAAAGCCGATCAGGTGAACCTGCCCGGGCAGGCTCTGCGGCTTGGGCAGCAGCAGGCGGCCTTCCAGGGTGACCAGGTAGCCTTGGTCACCCGGGGCTTCGCCTTGCGGGTAGGCCCGGACGCCGTCCATGCCGCCCAGCACCAGCTTCTCGGACGAGTCCAGGTTTTTGGAAGCCAGCTGTCCGTTGATGCCTGCGAAAAAAGACAGCTTGTCGGTTACCCGCTGAAGCCGGCTGACGCTGAAAGCGAGCTTGCCGTAGGAGCCGTTGGTGCGTGCGGTGGCCGCATCCACAGCCAGCGCGGCCGGGGTTTCAATCTCCAGATTTCCCGCAGACAGCCCGAGCGAGAAGGCGCTGATGCCGCCTCCGCCCAAGTTGTCTCTGTGGTTGCCATAGAGACTTCCGGTGAGGACGTTCGCCTTCTTGTCGGTCACTGAGGGGATGACGTCGATCCGGTCCTGAAAAGTCCGGTGGTCGTAGTTGAGGCCCGCGTTCAGATTAGTGTTGCGTGAGCGAATCAGCGGATAGCTGCCGTAAACGCTGGCGACTTCTGCCGTGCCGTTGGCTCTCAGCGGCGCAAATTCCTTGCCCAACTCATAGGCGAGCCGGCTGTAGGCAACACCCACCGTGGCTTTGCCGACCTGCATCTGGTAGGACGCGCGGCCATAGTTGAGGCCCGATCCCGAGGTGACCGCCCGCAGGCTGAAGACGTCTCCCTGGCCCAGAAAGTTGTTGAGATTGACCGTGCCGCCCAAGCGGTATTCCCCGGTGTAATAGTTTCCGGCGTTGTCGAAGTCCACACTGCCGCTGACGCGCTTGCCGGGCGTGATGTCGACCACCAGGTCAGAGCTGCCTGGCGTGTCGCCGGGAACCAGGGTTGACTTGATGTTGACGCCCGGCAGGTCCGAAAGCAACAGCAGCCGGCTCTCCAGCGGGTCATTGGTGATAGCGTCGCCGCTGTTGATGCCGCTCAGGATGTTGCGGACCAGCGCATCGGACAGATTGGTCTGATTGTTCAGAATGATCTTGCCGTATTGTCCTTCGCTGACCGCAATGGTGAGGGCGTTGTCCTTGACGTCTTGCGCTGGCAGGTAGGCGCGGGCCACAAAGTAGCCGTTTTTTCGGTAGTGGTCGGTGATTCGGTCAGCCATGGCCTGCAACTCGGCCAGTGTCAGCTCGGTGTTGGGGACAAAACCTGTGAGAGCCAGAAGTTCGGGTTCTGAATAAACACGGGACCCTGTCACCTGCAGGCTTTTGACCAAAATTTTTGCGGTGCTGGGTGCCGATCGGGTGGGCGCCGCGCCTTGCTGGATGCTAATTGCCGGCGCGGCTTTTTGTGGAACGGGAACGGGTGGAAGCTGTTGAATCTGGCTTCCAGCGCCGGGAAGCTGTTGGGCCAGCACGCCCTGGCTGAGGGCCAGCAAGGCCATCGGGATTATTTTGTCCTGCAGCATCAAGTTTCCTCGTTATAGATATGGATCGGATTCGGAAACCCGCTTTTCCAGTTCCCCGCGCATATTAGAGCGCTTTTCTATATTAGACCGGGTAAAGCGCTATTAAATGTAGCCCAAAGCCTCAAAGTACGCCGCAAAAAGTTTCCTCTTGATTTGCGTTAACCCCGCCAAGGGTTGCAAAACCGGCCGGATGTGCAAGTCATGCCCATCTATGCGAGAAAAAAGATGGAGGAAGTGGACGCTGTGGTCGGTTTGCAGCCGACGATTCCGCAGTCCGGCAGGCTCCAAGATAGCGGCAGCGGTGTCTGGTTTGTACAACAGGGTAAGGGGAGCGCGCTGTTGGTAGGCGCAAAAGTGCCATCTTCCAGCGGCGTGTGACAAGTGTACGGCGGGTCTTGAGGACAGGCCGCACGACCAGGATCAGGTTGGCGTGTAAGCCAGCCGCACGTAGATAGGCGCATAGGCCTCGGCCTGAGTCACATCGATCAGGCCTTCCTTGGACAGCTCGAGCAGTGCGATGAAGGTCACCACCAGCACCGGCATGCCGCGGGCGGGCTCAAACAGCTTTTCAAACTCGACAAACTTCTGCCCTTGCAGTTTGCGCAGCACGATGCTCATGTGTTCACGCACCGAAAGCTCTTCCCGGCTGATCACATGGTGCTGGACGAGTTTGGCGCGTTTGACAATGTCGCGCCAGGCTTCCTGCAGGTCCACGACCGCGACATCAGGAAAGCGTGGCTGCAGTGCCTGTTCCACGTAGACCTGGGCGCGCAGGAAGTCGCGGCCGTACTGCGGAATTTCATTCAGATGGTGCGCGGCAAGCTTGATCTGTTCGTACTCGAGCAGGCGGCGCACCAGTTCGGCGCGCGGGTCCTCCGCCTCCTGGCCGTCCGCGACCTTTTTCGGCGGCAGCAGCATGCGCGACTTGATCTCGATCAGCATCGCCGCCATCAACAGGTACTCAGCCGCCAGTTCGAGGTTGGTGCTGCGGATCTCGTCCACATAGACCAGATACTGGCGCGTGACCGCCGCCATCGGGATGTCGAGAATGTTGAAGTTCTGCTTGCGTATCAGGTACAGCAGCAAGTCCAGAGGGCCCTCGAAGGCTTCCAGGAAGACCTGCAGCGCGTCCGGCGGGATGTACAGGTCCTGCGGCATGGCAAACAAGGGCTCGCCGTACAACCTGGCCAACGCCACCTGGTCGATCACGCCCGGCATGCCGGGCAGGCTCAGCGCGCCCTCGGGCAGGCCCGGCGGGGACGCGGAGGGTGGCAGTTCAGTGATGCTGGGCATGGTGGGTCTGGCTCGGGTTGTCAGTTGCTATAAAAATAATAGCTGCTGACGCCCGTCCTATAAGGGATGGAGGTCATTTTGACCATCAGCCTGCTCTATTTGCTGTTCGGGTGGCCGCTGGTGCCGTAAACATAGGGCTGCTGCGGCACGGCGGCATCCAGGTAGTCGGCCTGCTCGGACCGGTCCAGCTTCTTGTCCCACCAGATGGCGCGTCCCTGGCGCTGCTCGGCTTCCAGCGTCGGCTTTTTGGCCTTTAGTTCGTCAATGAACAAGGTCACTTCCGAGGTGTAGTGGGGCCGGGCGAAGATGGACATGGGTTTAGACTGCCTGAAACTTTGAATGGGCTGATTTTACCGGGGACCACCATGCGCCTGTCTTTTTTCACTTTTGAGGGGTTCAGGGCGCCAGCTGTGGCCGCCCTGCTGTTAATTGTCACTGCTTTGGCGGGGTGCGATCCGCAACATATTGGAGAGCTGGAAGAAGGGGTAGCGACGGAAGCCGATGTGCGGGCCCGCTTTGGAGAGCCTGAGAAGATCTGGTTGGCAACTGATCTCACCGGCAACCCCTTTCCGGCAGAAGCAGCCCAGCCGGGCGCGCGCACCCTGGAGTACAACCGCCAGCCCGAGGGCACAGTCAATTACATGATCACCATAGGGCCGGACGGCAGGATGAGCGCCTTGCGCCAGGTCTTGACGCCCCAGAACTTTGCCCGGGTTCAGCCAGGCATGCCCATGGAGCAGGTGCGAAAGCTGCTTGGCAAGCCGATGAAGATCACGCCCTACGCGCTGCAGCGCGAAACGCACTACGACTGGCGCTACATTGCTGCACCCAATTCACCCAGTTTTTTCACCGTGGTGTTTGACCGCGACCTCAGGGTGGTGCGGACCGGGTCGATAGACGCCGAGCTGACAAATCCGTCGGGCGGGAGGCCTTAGGGTAATGCTGATCAAGCCCCCTGCGGTGGTGCGCGATCAGACGGGCTCGGGCGGCCTGCGGCGTTGAATTTCTTGCCGAGCCGGCTATTGGCTGCGATCCGCCTTGGCCATCCCATCCCGATCTGACTGACGCGCCTCCGTAAGGATTCATCCAGCCCTTCCTTGGGTTTTCTCAGGCTTCTGCGATCTTTGCCAGAAAGCCCGAACGCTCCATCACGCGGCGTGGCTGGGCGTTCAGGCCGGAGATCACCAGTCGGCCCTCACGCAGCACAATGGCCTTTTGTAACTGGCCCAGCACGTCCAGGCCTGAGGCGTCCAGCGACTGCAGCGACTGGGCGTCAAGCCTGACCAGCAGGCCCCGCGGCGCATTTTCGACTGCCGAAAGTATCGGGTCAATCTTGGCGACCGCGCCAAAAAACAGCGAACCGTAAAGCTGAAAGCAGATGGCTTCATCGCTGCGCGCCGTCTCCACCACCTGGAACAGGGTGCTCATGCGCCGCACAAACAGCACGCAGGCCAGCAGCAGTCCGACCTGCAGCGCCACCGTCAGATCGAAAACCACCGTGAGGAAGAAGGTGCCCAGCATCAGCAATCGGTAGTGGGCGCTGTATTGGCGCATCAGCACAAACTCGTGCCACTCACCCATGTTCCACGCGACATACAGCAGGATGCCGGCCAGCACCGCCAGCGGCACATGCAGGGCCAACGGCGCGGCGGCCAGCACGATCAGTACCAGTACCAGTGCATGCACCAGCCCGGCGATGGGCGAGCTGGCGCCGGACCGCACATTGGTCACGGTGCGGGCAATCGTGCCGGTGGCCGGCATGCCGCCGAAAAAGGGCACAACAAAATTCGCCAAACCCTGCGCCATGAGCTCCTGGTTCGGGTCGTGTTTGGGCTGGCCCGAGAGCTGGTCGGCCACTCGCGCGCACAGCAGTGACTCGACCGCACCCAGCAAGGCAATGGTCAGGGTTGGAGCGAACAGCAGGCGCACGGTGTCCCATGAAAAATCCGGCAGCGCAAACGGCGGCAGGGCGCGCGGAATGCCGCCAAAACGCGAGCCTATGGTCTCGACCGGCAGGCCAAGAAAAAACGCAAACGCAGTCAGCGTTACCAGCGCCACGACGGGCCCGGGCAAGCGCGAGGCGGCGCGGGTCGCGCGCAGCAGTTGCACGCCCTCGACTGCCTGCACCAATTTGCCCACCCGCGCTACCAGGCCCCGGCTGGTCGCATCACGCGGCGCAAACAGCTTGGGCCACAGGATCAGGCCGAGAAAACACACCAGCCCCAAGCCCAGCGCATGGGCGTTGAAGGAGTCGATGTTCAGGCTGATGGCCTTGATCTGGGAGAAAAAGTCGGCGGGCATCTTTGCAATCTGTAACCCCAGCAGGTCCTTGAGCTGCGACAGCGCAATCAGCACGGCAATGCCGTTGGTAAACCCGACCACAATGCTGACCGGCACATAACGCACCAGCGTGCCCATCTTGAGCAGGCCCAGCAAAAACAGCAGCACCCCGGCACAGGCGGTGGAAATCAGCAAATTGGGCAGACCATATCGCTCGACAATGCCGTAGACGATCACGATGAAGGCACCGGCCGGCCCGGCGATCTGCACCGACGAGCCGCCCAATAGCGAGACCAGGGCGCCGGCGATGATGGCGGTCCAGATGCCGGCCTGCGGCGACAGCCCCGACGCAATTGCAAAAGCCATGGCCAGCGGCAGGGCAACAATGCCGACAGTCAGGCCCGCGCCGAAGTCCTTGCCGAAGCGCTCACGCGTGTAGCCTTTCAGTGCATACAGCAGGCGAGGACGGAAAGGGGCCAGGTAAACAGGCAGTTTCATCCGAGAATACAGAGGGTTGACGCCCTGCATCCTGCAAATGTGGGATGCAGGGCGGCGAACCCCTTGGTAAAGTGCAGTCTGGCCTGGTGACACAGGCCGCATTTCATGTTGTCGTCGCTATCTTAAGCCGCTGCCCCGCGTTCATGCATCTTTTTCTCCATCGGCTGATCCTGGCTTTTTCCTGTCCCGAGCTGCGCAGCGGCATGACCGGTCGCTCGCGTGCGGTTTTGTGGCTGTTGCTGGCATCCGTGCTACTGATGTTGGCCGGGCCACTCCAGGCGTCGCACGCCAGTGCGCCGATTGCGTGGCAGGCGATGGGGCCGCACGGAAATGGCCTGGTCCTCATCGATGCCACCGGCCAGCAGACGATCGATCAAATAGAGCAACGTTTCGCGCGCGGCGAGGCCTCGGTGGCCCAGCCCGACCGCATCATGCCGACGGGTGGGGCGGCCTCGATGTGGTACCAGCTCAGCCTGCCGGCCGTGACGATTTCCACTTCGCGGGTGCTGGCCGTGCCGCACCCCGGCATGAACCGGGTCGAGTTGTACCGCCCCGGCGAGGCCGGCGACTGGCATGCCGAATATTCCGGCGACTCGATTGCGGTGAACCGCTGGCCCTTGCGCCACCTGAATCCGGCTTTTGAGTTTGTGCAGCAGCCGGGAGAGGTCCGCCCGACTTACCTGCGCGTGCAGCACAGCCACCCCATCAATGTGCGCTGGACCCTCTGGAACACGCGCGACTTTCAGGAGGCCAGCAAACACTGGCATTTGCTGCTCGGCGCCTACATGGGACTGGTGGCGCTGGTGATGCTGCTGTGCGTGGTCAATGCATGGACCTGGCGCGATTCCATCCATTCCTGGTACGCCGCTTATGTGGCGGTGCTCGCCGTCGGCCAGTTGTCGCTGACCGGTCTCGCGGGGGAGTATTTCTGGCCGCACAACCCCTGGTGGAACGACGTGGCATCCAATGTGCTGCCGATTGCAGGCGCGGCCATGGGCCACCTGTTCATGCGCGAGCTGGTGGTCGAACGCGGCGATCGCTGGGCCACCCGCCTGATGCTGGCCATGGCTGCGGTCGGCGGCGTGCTGGCCCTGTGTTTCATCTTCATTGGACGTGACCCCTTCTTTGCGATCACCGGGCCGTATTACATCGCCAGTTTTGGGGTCTATCTCGGCGTGGCGCTCTGGTATGCCTGGCGCATCCCGCGCGTTGGCCTGTGGATACTGGCCGGTATCCTGGCGGTGCTGGCCGGTTCGGTGTTCCCCATCCTGCGCAACATGCAACTGGTGCCCATGTCTTTCTGGACGCAGTACGGTGCGCAAATCGGCGCGGCGGTGGAGATACCGCTGCTGCTGATTGCGCTCTACCTGCGCAGCCGCGAGCGGCGTGACAACCAGCTGCGGGTAGGCGCGCTGTCCCGTGTGGACCCGCTGACCGGTACGGCCAATCACCGCGTGATGCTGGACCGGCTCGAACACCTGCTGCGTCACCAGCAGCGCGATCCCGACACCGGTGTGGTGCTGCGCGTGCGCATCGCCAACATTCAGGAAATTCGCGCCGACTACGGCCTGCAGGTGGCACAGACCGCGCTGGTGCATGCCGCTGCCTGCATCACCCATGTCATCCGTGAAGGCGATACCGTGGCGCGCCATCGCGACGGGGATTTTGTGGTGATTTTTGGGGGCCACTTCAAGCGCGACCATGTCTCGGAGATTGGCCAGCGGCTGATTGCCCGCGGACTGGCGCCCAGCGACATCCTGCCGCCTGGCGCGGTGTTGCAGCTGAAGGTGGCCGTAGCGGCCAAACCGTTTCAGGCCCAGGGCGTGGCGGCGCTGCTGCAGACGCTGGAGGCGGCGGTCAGCGAACTGGCGGCGCGCCCGGGCAAGGCCCTGCGCTTTGTCGCCTGAGTAGCGGTCGCTTCCCTTGTTTACCTGACCCGCATGCCGGGCAGGGCGCCTGGCCAGGGTTCCAGCACGAAGACGCCGGGCGCGGCCTTTTCGTCAGCATGGCTGGCGGCCAGCACCATGCCTTCGCTGATACCGAACTTCATCTTGCGTGGCGCCAGATTGGCCACCATGACGGTATGTTTGCCGATCAAGTCTTCGGGCTTGTAAGCCGAGGCGATGCCGCTGAAGACATTGCGCATTTTTCCCTCGCCCACATCCAAGGTCAGGCGCAGCAGCTTGGTCGAGCCTTCGACGGCTTCGCAATTGACGATGAGCGCGATGCGCAGATCAATCTTGCTGAAGTCGTCAATGGTGATGATGGGGGCAATGGCTTCGCCGCCGGGCAGGACGTTCCCTGCTATCGAATCAATAGCTGCTTGCGCTTGTTTTGCCTGGGCTGGAGGCTCAAACAGTGCATCGAGTTGTTTGATGTCAACACGTTGCATCAGATGTGCATAGTCACCAATCAGGTGGCCACCACCCAAGAGGGAAGCGGCATCTGCAAAACCGAGGGGCGCGGTTTTCAGGAAAACTTCTACCTGGGCTGCTAGCGCCGGCAGTACCGGCTTGAGGTAAATCGTCAGCAGGCGGAAGGCCTCGATGCACACCGTGCACACGTCCTGCAGGCGGCCATCCATGCCTTCCTTCTTCGCCAGTTCCCAGGGTTTGTTTTGGTCCACGTAGGCGTTGACCCTGGCGGCCAGCAGCATGACCTCGCGCAGGGCTTTGGCAAATTCCCGACCGTCATACAGTGAGGCAATGGCATCCTTCTGGGCGGCAAGCACGGACAGCAGCGTATCGCCATCGGCCGACACCCCGCCCAGCTTTCCGCCAAAGCGTTTGGCAATGAACCCCGCCGCGCGGCTGGCAATGTTCACATACTTGCCAATCAAATCCGAATTCACCCTAGCCATGAAGTCATCCGCATTGAAGTCGATATCTTCATTACGCGCATTGAGCTTGGCAGCCAGGTAATAACGCAGCCACTCGGGGTTCATGCCCAGGCTCAAATATTTGAGCGGGTCCAGGCCGGTGCCGCGGCTTTTGCTCATCTTCTCGCCGTTGTTGACGGTCAGGAAGCCGTGCACAAACACGTTGTCCGGCGTCTTGCGGCCGCTGAAGTGCAGCATGGCCGGCCAGAACAGGGTGTGGAAGGTGACGATGTCTTTGCCGATGAAGTGGTACTGCTCCAGCCCTGGCGCCGCCATGTAGGCGTCGTAACTCTCACCGCGCTTTTCCAGCAGGTTTTTCAGCGAGGCCAGATAACCGACGGGCGCGTCCAGCCATACATAGAAGTACTTGCCCGGCGCGTCGGGGATTTCAATGCCGAAGTAGGGAGCGTCGCGGCTGATGTCCCAGTCGCCCAGGCCTTCGCTTTTGCTGCCGTCGGGATTTGTGCGAACGCTGAACCACTCTTTGACCTTGTTGGATACTTCGGGCTGAAGTTTGCCGTCTTGCGTCCACTTTTCCAGAAATTCCACGCAGCGCGGGTCAGACAGCTTGAAGAAAAAGTGCTCGGAATTTTTCAGCAACGGCGTGGCGCCGGTCAATGCCGAGTAGGGGTTGAGCAAATCTGTTGGGGCATACACCGCGCCGCAGTTTTCGCAGTTGTCGCCGTACTGGTCTTTGGTACCGCACTTGGGGCAGGTGCCCTTGATGTAGCGGTCTGGGAGAAACATGTTCTTCTCGGGATCAAAGAACTGCTCAATCGTTTTGGTTTCGATCAACCCCGCTTTTTTGAGGTCGAGATAAATCTCTTTTGCGAGCTGGTGATTTTCAGGCCCATCTGTCGAGTGCCAGTTGTCAAAGCTGATGTGAAAGCCGTCCAGGTAAGGCTTGCGCCCGGCCGCAATGTCGGCCACAAACTGCTGCGGCGTTTTACCAGCTTTGTCGGCGGCAATCATGATGGGCGCGCCGTGTGCGTCGTCAGCGCCTACAAAGTTGACCGCGTGGCCCTGCATGCGCTGGAAACGCACCCAGATGTCGGCCTGGATGTACTCCATGATGTGGCCAATGTGGAAGTTGCCATTGGCATACGGCAGGGCGGTGGTGACGAAAAGTTTTCTTTTATCTGATGTCATAGTCGGTCAAGTAATTCGCGGGCGGTGATGACGGGGTAGTCGTTCTTGCATGCCAAAACGTCTTTGTCGCCGGAAACGATGAGATCAGCATGGCCTTGGTCGTGAAGCGCAAAAAGGTAGTCATCCCGGGGGTCGCGGCAGATGGCGGGTAGTGGGGTAGTAAGCGTTTTCCAATGACAGCCCTCACGCATTTCGATCAGCAAGTT
This sequence comes from Polaromonas sp., assembly GCF_013817205.1. Lineage (GTDB taxonomy): Bacteria > Pseudomonadota > Gammaproteobacteria > Burkholderiales > Burkholderiaceae_C > Polaromonas. Next base: position 5,320 of record NZ_JACDDD010000020.1, on the reverse strand, counting down.
TTCAACGGGCGTGGCGCCTTGAGCGATTTTCGAGACCAGGTACGGGCGGGTGAGTGCGACTGTCAGTTCGTCAAGTTGAATCTCACAACTCATCCAGTCAAAGTGCCCCTTGCGCCATGCGCCCAGAATCGCGCCCGGTACGGAGTCAGGCTTGAGAACACTGGAGAAAATCAGGTTGCTGTCAATCACCAGCCTCATGTTTTGGTGCTGGAAGAATTCGTTGGTGCGGACGGAGATGCTGCGCTTGCCCGTTGTGCAATTTCATCTCGCGCTTCTTCAAGCGCTTGAGAGGCCAGCTTTTCGACTTCCTCTTCACTTAAATCCTCAAAGCCTTTGGCAACCTGTGCCCAGAGCCTCTCAAACTCGCCATCGTTTTTTCTGCGCATTCGCTCAAACGTTGCCATATCCACCAAGGCAGCCACTGGCTTGCCCGCTTTGGTGATGACAACGTTGTCGTGACGGTATTGCACCCCGTTGAGCAATTCGCCCAGATTTTGGCGCACATTCATTGCAGTGGCTTCGCGTAACATGGCAATCCCTTCGGGGTGTATCAATTGATGCAATTATATCAATTGATATGGTTGGCTGCCTGCCAAGCCCTTGCAAGGCGTTGCTAGGAGCCTGTCGAACTTGGGGCGTCGAAAGCGAAAATCCGCCCCAGCAAGGACAGTTTTTGCCGGGTTTGCAGGCCCATAGCCAAGCTATGGGACAAAAAGACGGTGAAAAATAGACCGCTGCGGTCGATTTGCAGCCGACGATTCCCAAGTCCGCCAGGCTCCTAGACGCGTCGACGATAGACTCAGGCCTATCGTTTCTACGGGGTAGACCAAGCTTCTCACTCGTAGCCACAACAAGACTCACAAGCGAATTAATCGGAGATTCCCCAGATGGCTTTAGAACAACAGGCAATCCTGAGCGCCCTGCAAGGCGTGCTCGACCCCAACACCGGCAAGGATTTTGTCAGTACCAAGGCGCTGAAAAACCTGCACATCACCGATGGCGATGTGTCTTTTGACGTTGAGCTGGGCTACCCGGCCAAAAGCCAGATCGCAGGTATCCGCAAGACCCTGATTGCTGCCACCAGGGCAGTGCCCGGCGTGGGCAATGTGTCGGTCAAAGTCAGCTACAAAATCGCCAGCCACAGCGTGCAGCGCGGCGTGCAACTCTTGCCCAACGTCAAGAACATCGTCGCCGTGGCTTCTGGCAAGGGCGGCGTGGGCAAAAGCACCACTGCCGTCAACCTGGCTCTCGCTCTGGCAGCCGAGGGCGCGCAGGTGGGCCTGCTCGACGCCGACATCTACGGCCCCAGCCAGCCGATGATGATGGGTATTGAAGGCCGGCCCGAAAGCGTAGACGGCAAAAACATGGAGCCCATGGAAAACTACGGCATCCAGGTGATGTCGATTGGATTCTTAGTTGCGCAGGACGAAGCCATGATCTGGCGCGGCCCCATGGCCACCCAAGCGCTGGAGCAACTGCTGCGTCAGACCAACTGGAAAGACCTGGACTACCTGATTGTTGACATGCCGCCAGGCACCGGCGACATTCAGCTCACGCTGAGCCAGCGCGTGCCCATGACCGGGGCGGTGATTGTCACCACGCCGCAAGACATTGCGCTGCTGGACGCCAAAAAAGGCATCAAGATGTTTGAAAAAGTCGGCGTGCCGATTCTGGGCATTGTTGAAAACATGGCCGTGCATATTTGCAGCCAGTGCGGCCATACCGAGCACATCTTTGGCGCCGACGGAGGCAAAAAAATGGCTGCTGATTACAAGATGGACTATCTGGGCGCATTGCCGCTGGACATGCAGATCCGCCTGCATGCCGACAGCGGCCGCCCCACTGTGGTGGCCGACCCGGACGGTGAAGTGGCCGGCATTTACAAGGCTGTGGCGCGTCAGGTGGCCATCACCATCGCGGCCAAGGCCAAAGACTTTTCAGCCAAGTTTCCGACCATCAAGATATCCAAGGACACCTGAGTCCGGCGGCAATAAGGGCTGACGTATGAACATGCTGGCCTCGCTGCGTTACCTGGTCGCCCTGAGCGAACACCGGCACTACGCGCGGGCCGCGCAGTCTTGCAGCATCACCCAGCCCGCCTTGTCCAACGCCTTGCGCGCGCTGGAAAAAGAATTCGGCATCGACATCGTCAAGCGTGGGCGCACCTATGCGGGCCTGACGCCCGAGGGCGAACTTGTGCTGGGCACGGCCCAGCGCATGCTCCACGAGCACGCCTTGCTGGAGCAAGAACTGCGCAGCAGCGCGGCCCAGCCGCAGGGCGCCTTGCGGCTGGGCGTGGTGCCAACAGCCGTGCCGGTAGCCACCCGCTTTGCGGCGCTGCTGCGCCAGCGCTGTCCCGGCGTTACGCCGGTGGTGCGTTCACTGAGTTCCAAAGAGATTGAGCAGGGCTTGGAAAACCTGTCGCTGGACCTGGGCCTCGGTTTTCTGGACAGGTTGAGCCAGCGCGGCAATCGCTTTAAGCTGCTGCCTCTGTACGCCGAGCACTATTTTCTGGTGCGCCGTTCTGTGGCGGCCACCCCGGCCCGCACGCTGCTGCAATTTGGCGCAGCGGTGGGCTGGCGTGAGGCGGCGCAGCTGCCGCTGTGCCTGTTTACGCCGGAAATGCACAACCGCAGCATTGTCGACAGCGCCTTTGCCGGGCTGGGGTTGCAGGTCAAACCCGTCATGGAGACCAACTCCGTTTTGGCGCTGGCCCTGAGCGTGGCGGCAGGCGACGTTTGCGGCGTGTTACCCGGCGCGCTTGTGGACGCAGTGCGCGCTTATGCCGAGCTGGAAGCTGCGCCGCTGGTTGCGCCTGAAGTAACCACCCCGGTTGGTTTTTTCACGCTGGCTGCGGCCAGCCCCTCGCGCGCCCTGCAGGCAGCCGTGCTGCTGGCCCAGGATGCTGAGTGGCTGCGCCATGCGGCGCAGCACAGCGGGGCGCTGCATTCGCGCCTTGAATCAGCGCATACATAAATCCCATTTGACGCGAACGCGCGCAAGGGCGACAGTGCTGCATGCATGTTTCCCCGCACTCTCCTGATTCCGTTCCCGTTGTGGCCACTGCCACCCTGGACGGTATGCGTGAGCGCATTCGCCGCAAAAGCCGGCTCAAGGGTCGGCAGGCCGACGAGCTGTCGCTGGCCGAGGTGCGTGCACTGATAGGGGCGTCGCCGGAAGGCGGCCACCGCCGCGATTTGCTGATCGAGTACCTGCACAAGCTCAACGACTTTTACCGTTGCCTCCACGCCCGTCACCTGGTCGCCCTGGCCAAAGACATGAACATCTCCATGGCCGAGGTGTACGAAGTCGCCACGTTTTATCACCACTTTGATGTGCGCGAGGGCAGTGACGCCGAAGCGCCCGCGCTGACGGTGCGGGTGTGCAATGGACTGAGTTGCGAGATGGCAGGGGCGCAAGCCCTGCTGCAGAAGCTGCCGGATCTGTTGGGATCGAACGTGCGTGTGATTGCTGCCCCCTGCATAGGGCGCTGTGAGCAGGCACCGGCTGTCGCTGTGGGGCAGATGGCGGTGCCGTGTGCGACGCTTGAAACGGTTCAGGCGGTTCAAGAAACGGTTATCTCCAAAGACTATGAGGAGAATAGTCTCCTCGCCCAGGAGCTGGGGGCAAAGTTTGCTATTAATTCGATAGCGTATGAGGCCTACCGCGAGCGCGGCGGGTACGGACTTGCAGCGGCCGTGGTCAATGGTGAAGAAGATGCCGAGCTGATCTTGAAAGTCATGGAAGACTCCGGCCTGCGCGGGCTGGGTGGCGCAGGTTTTCCGGCAGGTCGCAAGTGGCGCATCGTGCGCGAGCAACCCGCACCGCGCCTCATGGTGATCAACATTGATGAGGGTGAGCCCGGCACTTTCAAGGACCGCACCTATCTGGAGCGGGACCCGCACCGCTTTCTGGAAGGTATGTTGATTGCAGCGCAGGTGACGGGCACCGAGGCCGTTTACATCTACCTGCGGGACGAGTACCACGACTGCCGCGCCATGCTGCAGGCCGAGCTGGCCAAATTGCTGGCAGACCCGCCGTGCTCGCTGCCGCTGATCGAGCTGCGGCGCGGCGCAGGCGCCTACATCTGCGGCGAGGAGTCGGCCATGATTGAAAGCATTGAGGGCAAGCGCGGTGAGCCGCGCATGCGTCCGCCCTACATCGCAGAGGTCGGCCTGTTTGGCCGGCCGACGCTGGCGCACAACTTTGAAACCCTTTACTGGGTACGCGACATTGTTGAGAAAGGCCCGCAGTGGTTTGCCGGCTTTGGTCGCAATGGCCGCAAGGGCTTGCGCAGCTTCAGCGTCAGCGGCCGGGTGAAATTACCCGGCGTCAAATTGGCGCCGGCCGGCATCACGCTGCTGGAGCTGATTGCCGAGTATTGCGGCGGCATGGCCGATGGTCATACCCTGTACGCCTACCTGCCCGGCGGGGCCTCGGGCGGCATCTTTCCAGCCAGCCTTGCTGATGTGCCACTGGATTTCGACACCTTGCAGCCGCATGGCGGCTTCATTGGTTCTGCTGCGGTGATTGTGCTGGGCCAGCATGACATGGCCCGCGATGCCGCGCTGAACATGATGCGCTTTTTTGCCCACGAGAGCTGCGGTCAGTGCACCCCGTGCCGTGTTGGCACGGGAAAGGCCGCACATTTGATGGAGGCGCCCGTCTGGGACACGTCCACACTGGAGGACCTGAACCAAGTCATGGCCGACGCATCCATCTGCGGGCTGGGACAGGCCGCGCCGAATCCGGTGCGCAGCATCGTTAAATACTTCCCGCATGAAATTTAGCTCCCCCCCGAAGCGGCCTGCGGCCGCCTCCCCCTCAAGGGGGCGCCACCAGCGGCCCGGCAAAGCCGGTTCCGCGGTGGCCGCTTGCAAATACCTCTGACATGACAAGTGCCATGACACCTTTCGCCGTTGATCCGGCGACGCTCAAAGAACACATCGTCGCCACGCTGGGCGGGTTGGCAAAGCGCATCGACTTGAAGCTTGGCGAGATCACCGTGGTGGTGGCCTCGTCCGACTACCTTGCCGCAGCAACCATGCTGCGCGACGCGCCTGGCTGCCAGTTCGAGCAGCTGATCGACCTGTGCGGCCTGGACTACGCCGATTACGGTAACGGCGGCTACGACGGCCTGCGCTATTGCGTGTCATCGCATCTCTTGTCCGTGAGCCTGAACCAGCGCGTGCGACTGAAGGTTTATGCGCCCGATGACGACCTGCCGGTGGTGGACAGTATCAATGGCGTGTGGAGCGCCGCCAACTGGTTCGAGCGCGAGGCGTTCGACCTGTTCGGCATCGTCTTCGAGGGCCACGAC
>NZ_JACDDD010000019.1 GCF_013817205.1 Polaromonas sp. | reverse complement strand
ATGCATGCTTACGGTGAGGAAGGTGTGCGGTTCTACACCAAACAAAAGTCCATCATGCAGCGCTGGCCCGAGAGTATTGGCAAGGGGGCGGAGTTTGTCATGCCTACCGCCAAGTGATGGCCCCCCCGCGGTCGCTCACTGCGTGTAGCTCCATGCCCCCCCCCGAGGGGGCCGCTGCGCCTGCGGGCCGGCAAAGCCGGACCCGCGGCCCCTCCGTGAATAAGAACAAGCCTGCTGCCGATTCAATTGATAAATAGCGAGACAAGCATGAGCGACAACACGTTTGACTACATCATCGTCGGCGGCGGAACCGCAGGTTGCCTGCTGGCCAACCGGCTGAGTGCCGATGCGTCCAAACGCGTGTTGCTGATCGAGGCAGGACGCAAGGACGACTACCACTGGATCCACGTGCCCGTCGGTTACCTCTATTGCATCGGCAACCCGCGTACCGACTGGCTTTACAACACCGAGCCCGACGCCGGACTGAATGGCCGCAGCCTGCGCTACCCGCGCGGCAAAACGCTGGGCGGCTGCTCCAGCATCAACGGCATGATTTACATGCGTGGCCAGGCGCGCGACTACGACCAATGGGCCGCCCTGACCGGTGACGACACCTGGCGCTGGGACAAGGTGCTGCCGGCCTTTCGCCAGCACGAAGACCACTACAAACTCGACCTCCCGAAAGGGCATCGCGGGGTGGCGGTCAACGAGAGCTTCCAGCGCCTCCATGGCCACAACAGTCAGCACAGCAACGGCCAAGGGCGCAAGATGGGTGGCGAGTGGCGTGTGGAAAAACAGCGCCTGCGCTGGGACATCCTCGATGCCTTCTCCGCTGCAGCCCAGCAGGCGGGGATTCCCGCCACCGACGACTTCAACACCGGCAACAACGAAGGTGTGGGGTATTTCGAGGTCAACCAGAAAGCCGGCTGGCGCTGGAACACCGCCAAGGCATTTTTGCGACCCGCTTGTGATGGCCGGCCGAACTTCGAGATGTGGACCAGCACGCAGGTCAGCAAACTTGTCATCGAGCGTCAGGACGACGGCAGCCAGCGCTGCATCGGCGTCGAAGTGCGCACCGGCAACGAGACCCGCACCGCGCTGGTCACGCGCGGGGACAGCTTCATCGGCGAAGTAATCCTCAGCGCTGGCAGCATAGGTTCGCCACAAATCCTGCAGCTCTCCGGTATCGGTCCGGGCGCGCTGCTGCGGCAACACGACATCCCGGTGCTGGTGGACCTGCCCGGCGTAGGCGCCAATCTGCAAGATCATCTGCAGATACGCTCGGTCTACAAGGTCAACGCGATTGCCGGCAGCAGGACGCAAAATTTCACGCTCAACACCCTGGCGAACTCGTTCTGGGGCAAGGCCAAGATCGGCCTCGAATACGCGCTTCGGCGTACCGGCCCGATGAGCATGGCGCCGTCACAACTGGGCGCCTTCACGCGCAGCTCGCCGGACCAGCCTTACCCGAACATCGAATACCACGTGCAGCCCCTGTCGCTGGACGCCTTCGGCGAGCCTCTGCACAACTTCAATGCCTTCACCGCCAGCGTCTGCAACCTGAACCCCACGAGCCGGGGCTCGGTGCAGATCAAAAGCCCGCGCTTTGACGATGCACCGGCGATTACGCCCAACTACCTGAGTACGCCCGAGGACCGGCGAGTGGCTGCCGACTCCCTGCGCGTCACGCGCCGCATCGTCGGCCAAAGCGCGCTGACCGGCTGGCAACCGGAAGAGTTCCGTCCCGGCGTGCAGTTTCAAAGCGACGAAGACCTGACGCGACTGGCCGGTGACATCGCCACCACGATTTTCCACCCGGTCGGCACCACCAAAATGGGACGGACCGACGATCCGATGGCAGTGGTGGACACACACCTGCGAGTGCGCGGCGTGCTGGGCCTGCGCGTGGTTGACGCCGGCGTGATGCCGCTGATCACCAGCGGCAACACCAACTCACCAACGCTGATGATTGCGGAAAAAGCCGCGCAGTGGATTCAGCAAGGGAAATAATACGGCCCCCACGTTCGCTCACTGCGTGTGCTCTCTGCCCCCCCCCCGAGGGGGCGCTGCGCCTGCGGGCTGGCAAAGCCAGCTCCACGGCCCCGGCTTGAATCATGAACCCCCAGGTTCGCTGACTGCATGTGCTTGCGAACCCTTGCGGCGGCACGGGGAGACGGTTGACCTCAGTGGTTTGCGTCCGGGTCGTCAAGCAGCGCGGCGATGCGCACACCGTCGAGTTGCTGGCTGCTGGCGCGCACTGTGTCAGCGCAACGCATCCAGTTGCTGACAGATCCCGTCCAGCGCTGGGTTTCGTCATCGCTCATGGGGGCAACAGAGCTGACAGCGGCCGCATAGGGCTCCGGTCCGCACCGGGCCTGGGCCTCATCAATAAACCCGCGGCGGTACGAAACCGCCGCCAGCAGGCGTTGCTCGGCCAACCAGCGCTGGCTGATGACAAACATGCTCGCCGAGGCGGTGGCGTTCATCTTGTCGAGGATGGCGCGCGGCGTCCCCAGGCTGGCCATGTAGTATTCGACGCGGCGCGAAATGCTTGCGAAACGCTCGGACGTCGGGTCCATCGCTTTGCCGTCAACTTTCACGTTGATGCGGTGCACCCCCAGGGTCGCGCCTTGCGATACGGTGCGGCTGACACCGCTCATCCAGAGGATGAAGCAGGCGCTGTAGCAGCGGGCGCCGGGTTCTACATGCGTTGCCGCATAACTTTTTTCAAGCAGATGGGCGATCCTGACGGTTTCCACCAGGTCGCCACCCGGGGAATCCAAAAAAACCGACCGCGTAAACCGCCCGAAATTATCGGGGTGGCGCACAAACTGGGCGATCTTTGCGTAGTCGCCTTGCTGGATGTTTCCCTGGATCAGCACACCCTGGCGGTGGGCCACAATGTCGGCCGCCAGGACCGGCGCCACGGCATTAAGCAACACAGAGGCAAAAAGGACAAAAGCTGCCCGTAACATGATGGTTTCCTGCTCCCCGCAGGGAGAACTTGACAGGGTCCATCGTAGGCAGGGACAGCGCGCGCGTCAGTCATCAATTACCGCAACGGCAGTAACTTAATGCCGGCCGCAGCCCGGGCAAAACACTTGGTGCAAGACCAAGACCTACTTCGCGCGCAGGGTCATGGTGTCCCCGGACAGCACCAGTTCGAAGCGGGACAGAAAACTCTGTCCCAACAGCGCAACCGAGGGGTCCGGGCCGACCAGGCCCACACCAACACGCAAACCGGAAACACGGGCCGGGCCCACAGAGACGGTCAGGCCAGGAACAGTGCGTCCCTTGAGCTCGCCGTTGGCGGTACGGAAAGTGGTCGGCTCGCCAGTCGAGAAGCCGGCTTCCCGTGCAAAGGCTTCGCTGACCACAACCAGCGATGCGCCGGTGTCGACCAGAAAGGTCACCGGCTTGCCCTCGATCTGGCCCTGCGCATAAAAGTGGCCGTCGCGGGCCCGGGCAATCGAGAGTTCCCCGGTCGCAGAGACCACCAGCGGCGGCGGCTTGAGCACCTGGCTCATCACCGCATACAGCACCCCCATGATGGCCAGCCAGAAGAGCACGATGGCCAGGGGCCCCCAGGCCAATCCTCCCCGGCCCGCTTTATCCGTGCTGTTATTGCCCATGAGGTGTCCAGGTTGGCGGCGAAATGCCGATGCCGCAACTGCGGGCCAGCAGCCATGATACGGGGCACAAGTCATGCCATCTGCCTTGATAAGGCATGCAGCAAGGCAGGGAAAATCCCGATGCATTAACCGGGTGCGCAACCTACATTGGCTGACCTGCAGGCGAGCCTCCGTGCTCGCAGAGGGGCCGAGGAGACAAACAGATCAACCAGAACAGAACAAGCATCCTTGGTGATGTTTTTTGCAAAGCGCCGGCTAGCCCGGTGCTTTTTTTTGTCTGTCGCCCACCTGAACCCGGCATCGCTGCGAGCCATCCGCTGGCCCTTCAGGCCCGATGAGACAATCCATTCATGGAATTGCTGATCGTGACGCTGGCCTCGCTGCTGGCAGGTTTTGTGGATGCCATCGTCGGTGGTGGCGGCCTGATTCTGGTGCCGGCCCTGTTTGCCGTCTTCCCCACCACCCATCCCGCCACCTTGTTCGGCGTGAACAAAGGGGCCTCGGTCTGGGGCACTGCGGTCGCCACCGTCCAATATGCCCGCCGTGTGGACATGCGCTGGTCAGCCCTGCTGCCGGCAGCAGCGGCAGGCTTTGCCGGCTCGCTGGCCGGCGCCTGGCTGGTCACCGTCATCTCACCGGGTTTCTTGCGCAAGGCGCTGCCCTTTGTGCTGCTGGCGGTGCTGCTCTACACCCTGGCCAAAAAGGAACTGGGCCGCCACCATGCACCCCGCTTCAGCGGCCATGCCGAAACCACAGCCGCCTGCTGCATCGGCCTGGGGTTGGGGTTTTACGACGGATTTTTTGGCCCAGGCACTGGCAGCTTTTTTGTATTCCTGTTTGTGCGCTGGCTGGGCTATGACTTTTTGAATGCCTCGGCATCGGCCAAGCTGCTCAATACCTCAACCAATCTGGCGGCCTTGCTGCTGTTTGCGTACAAGGGCCATGTCTGGTGGCACTTTGCGCTGACCATGGCCGTGGCCAACGTGATAGGCAGCCTGCTCGGCACTCGCCTGGCACTCAAACACGGTGCGGGTTTTGTGCGCGTGGTGTTTATCGTCGTGGTGAGCGCGCTGATCCTCAAAACCGGGTTTGACGCCTTCCTGAAATAGCAGAAATTTTTGGGGCTGAATCAGCTAGCGCGTTCCAGCGAAGAGGAGTTGCGCTTGCTGGCGTTGGTTTGCATCCAATGGCGGGGCGACTGCCCATAGCGGGAGCGAAACATGCGTGCAAAGTGTGAGCTGTCCTTGAACCCGACTCCGTGAGCAACTTCCGTGATGCTGATCGGGCCGGGGCGCTGGAGCCACTCTGCTGCCAGAGCGATGCGGCGATCCCAAAGATGGGTTGCGAAGCTGCGCCCCGTGCGATGGAACAGCTTGTCCAGATAGCGTCGGCTCACGCCAAGCTGCCTGGCCACATCCTGCGCATCGACCCGGTCTATCTGCGTGTCTATCAACGCCAATGCCCTCAGGTACGAGCGATCTGCTGATGTTTGCGCACCTGGTGGATTCATCGCCCCAAGCAGATGAGTGATGGCTACCGTGGCATGCACGTGCGCCCTGGCGTCCATCTGGAGCGAGGCCGCCGCATAGGCATGCATCACTTCTCTCACAAGAGGCTGCGCGCCTGCATCCACGTATGCAATCGCGGTCCGCCGCTCAATGTTGCGGTACAGCGAAGTCACCAGGCCGCGTGACAAGGAAACAACTACTTGCTCAAAGTCTCCATCGGCCTCCAGTGCGAAGGGCGCCGCACCGTCGATAAAGGCAAGACCTTCTGGGGCGAGCACTGTCTTGCGTCCGCCCTGTCGAAGCGCAGAGACCCCGGAAACCTGCAACAACAGCTTGAACGGCGCACTGGCCTGTGCTGGCTCTGACGATTCAATCCGCATCTGGTCACCCTTGATAACCCACACGCGGGGGGAACTGCGGGCATTGGCATTCACATCAGGTTGCATGGCGATGGGCTTTGAAAGTCGGGCACGGCACAACGAGTTCTCGGACAGCCTGTATTCTGTGCCGGAACAGACCGGCGTACCAGCACGCCGCTCCCTAGTATTCATGGCTTCGCAACTCTCCGACGTACTCCGTCAGAAAACCTCTGCCATGCCCGTTAATTCCTCCAGTTTGCCACCCGAACTCTTCTGGCTCGCTTGCACCTGTGTCATGACAGGGCTTTTTTGGATTCCCTACGTCGTCAATCGATTCAAGGAACTCGGGCCACCAGGCTGGGCCTGGTTTCCGTTGCCTGACCCGCCGCCAAGGGCACCTTGGGCAGATCGGGCGGCGCGGGCCCATCTCAATGCTGTTGAGAACCTGGTCGTTTTTGCGCCGCTGGCTGTCGCGGTGCATTGCGCTGGAGCAGCAAGCCCTGCCACGGCCATTGCGTGCCAAGCCTATTTTTGGGCGCGTTTGGCGCACTATGTCATCAGTGCAGTGGGTATGCCCATCGTCCCACGTACCATGGCATTTTTATGCGGCGTTGCCGCCCAAGTCTCGCTGGGTTGGGCCTTGGTGGTCGGGTAAAACACCAGGGCCAGACAGGTCAAACAGCACTGATGAACTCGGCGCGTTTCCGGGGTGCTGGTCGCTTACCTGCGCAGCCTCAACACGCTCAACAGCCTTGACGGGGGACTTTCCGACGCGTACACGCTATAGGGTCATCCGCAACTAATCAGGATAGACATCCAGCGCAGGCACGGCCGGCGCCAGCTTGCTCACTGCTTCGGCAATCGCCGCCGCCCTGGCGGCGCTGGCAGTCGTCGAGGCACCGCCACGCGCCGCACCCGCGCCACTGGGCGTCAGTAGGTCGGCCACATCGGCAGCCAGTCGCGGCTTGCCGACAGGCGCACCCGCCAGACCCTTTTGCACAGCCGCCAGATCAACTTCATTGGGGTAGTGACCCAACAACACGTAATCAAACACGCGCCGGGCAATCGGCGCTGCGTGAGCGGCGCCAAAGCCGGCGTTCTCCACCACCACAGCCAACGCGATCCTGGGGTTGTCTGCAGGAGCAAATGCCATGTACAGCGCGTGGTCACGCTGGTGTTCTTCGAGCTTGCGTGCGTCGTATCTTTCTTTCTGGCCCACCGTGCTGGCCTGGGCGGTGCCGGTTTTCCCGCCACTGAGGTAAGCCGCGCCCGCGAAAACCCGCGCCGACGTGCCTTCCTGCGTGACGCTCACCAGTGCCTTGCGGACGACGGCAATGTGGCCCGGCTTGTAGCCCAGGTCCTCGCCAGCACCCAGAGCCACCGGCTCGCTCACACGTGTCACCGGGTCCTGCGTGGCAATCACCAGCCGCGGCTTGTGCTTGACCCCATTGTTGGCCAGGATGGCGGTGGCCTGGGCCAGCTGCAGCATGGTGAAGCTGTTGTAGCCTTGGCCGATGCCCAGCGAAATGGTTTCGCCGGCGTACCACTTTTTCTGCTCCGGCTTCTTGTAGTAGTCGCGCTTCCAGGCTTGGCTGGGCAACACGCCCCTGACTTCGCCGTGAATGTCTATGCCCGTGATCTGCCCGAAGCTCAGCGGTTTCATGAAATCGTGCATGGCATCCACGCCCAGGTCATTGGCCAGCGCGTAGTAATAGACGTTGCTGGACTTGACGATGCTTTGATGCATGTCCACCGGCCCCAGCCCGGCGCCGTGGCTGCGAAACTGGTGCCCGCCGAACATCCACGAGCCGGTGTCGTTGGTGATGCTGCCGGGCTGGCGTTTGCCGGACTCGAGCGCCGCCATCGCCATGAAGGGCTTGTAGGTGGAGCCTGGCGGATAGGTTCCGCGCAGCGCCCGGTTCAGCATGGGCTTGTCAATCGACTCATTGAGCGCCTGCCAGCTTTCGCTGTCGATGCCGTCCACAAACAGATTGGGATCGAAAGTGGGCTTGCTGACGAAGGCCAGCACCTCGCCGGTTTTCGGGTCCAGCGCGACCAGGGCGCCGCGCCTGTCGCCAAACATGTCTTCCACAAGCTTTTGCAGACGGATGTCTATCGACAGCGTGACCGTGTGGCCTGGGGTGGCCGGGTTGCTGGCCAGCTTGCGCACCGCGCGACCACCGGCCGAGGTTTCGACCTGCTCGACGCCGGTGTTGCCATGCAGTTGCTGCTCAAAACTCTGCTCTACCCCGAGCTTGCCGATGTAGTCGGTGCCGCGGTAGTTGCCCTCCTCGTCGTTTTCCTCGATGCGCTCTTTTTCGGCCTGGTTGATGCGGCCGATATAGCCCACCACATGGCTGGCTAATTCGCCGTAGGGGTAGTTGCGAAACAAGCGCGCCTTGATGTCCACACCGGGGAAGCGGAAACGCTGGGCCGCAAAACGCGCGACCTCCTCGTCACTGAGCCGTGTGCGTATGGGCAGGGACTCGAAGTTCTTTGACTCGTCGCGCAGCTTCTTGAAGCGCCGTTTGTCACGGGCCGAAATCTCCACGAGGTGGCCCAGCGCTTCTATCGTGCCATCGAGGTCGCTGACTTTCGACGGTGTGATCTCCAGCGTGTAGGCCGAGTAGTTGGTCGCAAGTACCACGCCATTGCGGTCCAGGATCAGGCCGCGATTGGGCACGATGGGGACCACGGCCGTGCGGTTGCTCTCAGCCTGCGCGTTGAGGTCGTCATACCGGACTACCTGCAGGTAAACCAGGCGGGCAGCCACCAGCCCGAACGCCAGCAGAATCACCAGCGCGACCACCAGCACCCGCGCACGAAAGCGCGAGAGGTCGGCTTCAACGTCGCGAAGTTCAGTCATGTCAGTCGGATCTCGCGCCGGTCAATAAGTGCCCCGAATCCATGGAGATGGGCTGCAGTACCAGCCCTCCCTTTCAAGCCGGGGCCGCGGGTCCGGCTTTGCCGGCCCGCAGGCGCAACGACCCCCTCGGGGGGCAGGGAGCGACACGTAGTGCGCAACCGTGGGGGCTTCATAATGGTCTATTCTCGTCAGGATTCGGTGCTCGACGCTGCGGCGCCAGCAGCATCACGCTGACCACCGGCCACAGCAGCGACTCGGCCAGCGGCGCCAGCAGCAGCGTCCAGCCCGGGAAGATGCCGCCGCTGCTCATGCGGATGATGATCTCCACGCCGTGCGACACAAAAAACAGTGGCAGCACCTGCACGGCCTGCGACGGCACCGAAAACCACAGCAGGCGGCGATGGATCATGGTGGCGAAAAAACTGAGCGTGGTATAGGCCAGCGCGTGCTGCCCGAGCAGGGCAGACTGGTGCACGTCCATGCCGAGGCCGAACATGAAGGCCAAGCCTATGCCCACGCGTTGCGGCTGATGCACATTCCAGAACACCAGCACCAGCGCCAGAAAATCGGGCATCCAGGGCACACGCCCCAGTGGCAGCATGTCCAGCAGCAGGGCCACGATCAGGCTGGTCCAGATGAAGACCGGGTTGGCTGGCAGCAGCAGCTGCTGGCCTGAGGGCATGATCATTTGCTGCCTCCTTTTTTGACCGGTGCGGCCGCTGGTGCGGGCTCGTCAGCCGGGCGCGGCGGAATCTGCCCCGAGACTGGCTTGATCACCATCACATGACGGGCCGCGCCGACCAGCGCTTGTGGCGTGCAGTAAATACGCGCAAAAGCCGACTCGGCACGGCGCTCGATGCGTTCGATTCTGGCGACCGGCAGGCCTGGCGGATAAACGCCATCGACGCCGCTGGTGGTGAGCAGGTCACCCTGCTGGACATCCGAATTGCTGCCCATGAAACGCAGCTCCAGCCCGCCGCCAGAGGTCGTCGGCTCGCCGTACGCCACACTGCGCGCGCCGGTGCGGGCATTGAGCACGGGGATGGCCAGCTCGCGGTCTATGACCAGCGTGACCTCGCTGACCAGCGGGTGCACCCGGGTCACCTGTCCCAGCACGCCGGACTCGTCCACCACGGGCGAAGCCAGCTCAACGCCGTGCGCCAGGCCTTTGTCGATGATCACCTTGCGGGTGTAGGGGTCGGGCGCGTCGTACAGCACCTCGGCGGCCAGGCCGTCGATGGCTTTTTGTTCACGCAGATCCAGCAACTTGCGCAGCCGCGCGTTTTCCAGTGCAAGCTGCTCGACCTGGCCCGCCCGCAACGACTGCTGGGCAAGTTTCTGGCGGGCCGCCTCCTCGCTGGTTTTGGCCTGGTTCAGGGCGGTGAAATAACCGCCGCCGTATTGAGCCGCACGCACCGGTTGCAAGGCCAGCCACTGCACCGGGTACAACGCCGTGGCAAACGCGGCGCGTATCGGCTGGGTGACCTTGAAGCGCATGTCAGCCACCATCAAAAACAGGGCAAGCGCACTGAAAAACATCAGTTTGGACAAAGCCGACGGCCCCTGCCGGAAGAAGGGGGGTGGGGTTCTGTCGAGGGTTCCTAAGGGCATGGTCTGCGGTCAATCATGCGCCCATCCGGCTGCATCAAGAAGGAGGATGCGTCAGTACTGCAGGCCGGAAGTAGCGGAACAAAATGAAAGTGATGGTTTCGTGCACAGGGCAAGGCGCCAGCCGCAGCGAAGGCTATACGCCTTCGCAAGGGTTGCAACGCCGCCATGGGTGCGAAGACGCGCTTTCATGTTTCGATATTTTCGGGTTGCAGTACTGGGTTATTCCGACGTGAAGATGGAACCCAGTCGGTCCATGCGCTCCAGCGCAATGCCACAACCGCGCACCACGCAAGTCAGCGGGTCTTCGGCCACCAGCACCGGAAGGCCGGTTTCTTCGGCCAGCAGACGGTCCAGGTCGCGCAGCAGGGCGCCGCCGCCGGTCAGCATCATGCCGCGGTCGGCGATGTCGGCGCCCAGCTCGGGCGGCGTGTGCTCCAGCGCGGTTTTCACGGCGCTGACGATGTTGTTGAGCGGGTCGGTCAGGGCCTCAAGAATTTCGTTGCTCGAAATGGTGAAGCTGCGCGGCACGCCTTCGGAGAGGTTGCGGCCCTTGACTTCCATCTCCTTGACCTCGGAGCCGGGAAAAGCCGAACCGATGTTTTTCTTGATGGCTTCGGCTGTTGGCTCGCCGATCAGCATGCCGTAGTTGCGGCGGATGTAGCTGATGATGGCTTCGTCGAAACGGTCACCGCCGACACGCACACTGCCCTTGTAGACCATACCGCCCAGCGAGATCACGCCGACCTCGGTGGTGCCGCCGCCGATGTCGACCACCATGGAGCCGCTGGCTTCGCTCACGGGCAAACCGGCGCCTATGGCGGCAGCCATCGGCTCTTCGATCAGGTACACGTCGCTGGCGCCAGCACCCAGGGCGCTTTCACGAATCGCGCGGCGCTCGACCTGGGTCGAGCCGCAGGGCACGCAGATGATGATGCGCGGGCTGGGCTTGAAGAAGCTGCGCGGATGCACCATCTTGATGAACTGCTTGAGCATCTGCTCGGTGACGGTGAAGTCGGCGATCACGCCGTCTTTCATCGGTCGGATGGCTTCGATATTCCCCGGCACCTTGCCGAGCATGGCCTTGGCTTCGTGGCCGACGGCCTGGATGGTTTTTTTGCCTTGCGGGCCGCCTTCGTGGCGGATCGCGACCACCGAGGGCTCATCCAGCACAATGCCCCTGTCACGCACAAAAATCAGGGTGTTGGCGGTACCCAGGTCAATCGCCAGGTCGGTGGAAAAGTACCGACGGAAAGTTTCAAACATGTTGGGGGTCCGGTTTTGTTGTGGGCACGGGGCAAACTTCGTTGCCCTGTCGCCTTTTATGATGAATCAAATGAGCGCGTGAAAATGGAAGGACGAAACAGTCTGACATTTGACAAATAACGCCTGAAGCGTGCATCCAGCCGTGATAACACACCAAAGGCGGGATAATAACGCATCCCCTGTGAGTCACTGGCCGGTACACGGCCGATTATTTCACCTTTACACCCGGTTTCAGCTGCAGTTTTAACCCCCATGGCATTGACATCCGAAGACATCAAACGCGTCGCCAATCTGGCGAGGCTGGAATTGCGTCCCGACGAGACAGACCGCGTGCTCGGCCAGCTCAACGGCTTTTTTTCGCTGGTGGCGCAGATGGACGCGGTCGACACCGACGGCGTCGAACCGCTGGCGCATCCCGCCGCAGTCCTGGGCCAGGTGGCGCTGCGCCTGCGCGACGACATCGCCAGCGAGCCGAACCAGCGCGAGCAAAGCCAGAAAAGCGCGCCTGCCGTCGAGCGCGGCCTGTTTCTTGTCCCCAAAGTGATTGAATAAGCGATGAGCACCGACCTGCACGACCTCAGCGTCGCCCAGCTTGCAGCCAAACTCGCCGCCCGGGAAGTCTCCAGCGTTGAAGTGACGCAGCACTTTCTGGCCCGCATTGAACAACACGCCAGCCTGGGCGCCTTCCTCGCGAGCGACAGCGCGGTGTCGCTAGCCCAGGCCAAAGCCGCCGATGCGCGCCTGGCTGCCGGCGAGCGCACGCCGCTACTCGGTGTGCCGCTCGCACACAAGGACCTGTTTGTCACCCGCGATTTCCCCTGCACCGCTGGCTCGAAGATGCTGGAAGGCTATCTCAGCCCGTTTGACGCCACCGTGGTCGGCAAGCTGGCCGGCGCAGGCATGGTCACCCTGGGCAAGCTCAATTGCGACGAGTTCGCCATGGGCTCGGGCAACGACAACAGTGCGTACAAGCCGGTGCTGAACCCCTGGGACCGCGCGCGGATCCCCGGTGGCTCGTCGGGCGGCAGCGCAGCCGCTGTGGCAGCGCGCATGGTACCGGCCGCGACGGGTACCGACACCGGCGGCTCCATCCGCCAGCCGGCCTCGCTCAGCGGGATTACCGGCATCAAGCCGACCTACGGCCGTTGCTCGCGTTACGGCATGGTGGCGTTTGCCTCCAGCCTGGATCAGGCCGGGCCGATGGCGGGCTCCGCGCTGGATTGCGCGCTGCTGCTATCCAGCATGGCCGGCCCGGACCTCGACCGCGACTCGACCTCGCTGGACCTGCCCGTCGTTGACTACGCTAGCAATTTGATAGCTGATAGTGCAGGCGGGACGGGGGCTGAAGGTCTAAAAGGCTTGAAAATCGGGCTTCCCCGACAGTTTTTCGGCGCTGGCTGTTCCGCCGACGTACTCAAGGCGGTGCGCAGCGCGCTGGCCGAGTTCGAGAAGCTGGGCGCGACCCTGGTTGACGTTGATCTGCCACTGACCGAGTTGTCGATCCCGGTGTATTACGTGATTGCGCCGGCCGAAGCCAGCAGCAACCTGAGCCGCTTTGACGGTGTGCGTTACGGCCACCGGGCCGCCAGCTACGGCGACTTGACCGACATGTACAAAAAGTCGCGCAGCGAAGGTTTTGGTGACGAGGTCACGCGCCGCATCATGATCGGGACCTATGTGCTCTCGCACGGCTATTACGACGCCTATTACCTGAAGGCGCAGAAGATCCGCCGGCTGATCGCCGAAGACTTTCAGAAGGCCTTTACGCAGTGCGACATCATTGCCGGCCCGGTCTCGCCAACGGTCGCCTGGAAAATCGGCGAAAAGTCCGACGACCCGGTCGCCAGCTACCTGGCCGACATCTACACGCTGTCGTCGAGTCTCGCGGGCCTGCCAGGCATGAGCGTGCCGGCCGGCTTTGGCGCGCACAACATGCCGGTCGGGCTGCAGCTGATCGGCAACTACTTCGAGGAAGCGCAGTTGCTCGGTGCGGCGCACCAGTTCCAGCTCGCAACCGACTGGCATACGCGCCGGCCCCCAGGCATTTGAGTGATTGACATGAGCCAGACCCACCCTACCGTCAACCCCTTTGCCGAGGCGCAGGCCGGCCGGCCCACCGGCCCGCTGGTGCAGGGCTACGAAGTCATCATTGGTTTTGAAACCCATGCGCAACTGACCACGCAATCGAAAATTTTCAGCCGCGCGCCCACCAGTTTTGGCGCTGAGCCGAATACCGCCGCATCGGCGGTGGATTTCGCCTTGCCCGGTGCGCTGCCGGTGATGAACAAGGGCGCGGTGCAGCGCGCCATCGAGTTCGGTTTGGCGGTGGATGCCCACATTGCCGAGTGCAGCGTGTTTGCGCGCAAGAATTATTTCTACCCTGACCTACCCAAGGGCTACCAGATCAGCCAGTTTGAAATCCCGGTGGTGCAAGGCGGCAAGGTCGAGTTTTTTCTTGATGGCGAGAAGAAGTCGGTGCGCCTGGTACGCGCCCATCTGGAAGAAGACGCCGGCAAGTCGCTGCATGAAGACTTCATCGGCATGAGCGGCATTGACCTGAACCGCGCCGGCACGCCGCTGCTTGAGATCGTCACCGAGCCGGACATGCGCTCCTCCGCCGAAGCCGTGGCCTACGCCAAAGAGCTGCACAAGATCGTGACCTGGATAGGCATTTGCGACGGCAACATGCAGGAGGGCAGCTTCCGCTGCGATGCCAACGTGTCGGTGCGCAAACCCGGCGATCCCCTGGGCACACGCCGCGAGATCAAGAACCTGAACAGCTTTCGCTTCATGCAGCAGGCCATCGATTACGAAGTGCGCTGGCAGATTGAGCAGATCGAGGAGGGCAAGGCTATCCAGCAGGCGACTGTGCTGTTTGATCCGGACACCGGCGAAACACGCGCCATGCGCACCAAGGAAGACGCGGCGGATTACCGCTACTTTCCGGATCCGGACTTGCCGCCTTTGGTGATTTCACGCGAGTGGGTGGAGACAACGCGCACGGAAATGGCCGAGCTGCCGCGCGTGATGGCCGCACGTTTCGTGCGGGACTACGGGCTGCCCGAGTACGATGCCGGCCAGCTCACGCAGAGCAAGGCGGTGGCGGCTTACTTTGAAGCTGTTGCCGTCGGCAGCAAACAAGCCAAGCTGGCCAGTAACTGGGTGATGGGTGAACTGTCGCGCCGCCTGAATACCGAGGACAAGGCTATCGAGGCGTCGACCGTGAGCGACTTGCAACTGGCGCGCCTGATCAGCCGTATCAGCGATGGCACCATCTCCAACAACGCCGCCAAACAGGTGTTTGACGCTTTGTGGACCGGCGAAGGCGGTGAGGTCGACGCCGTCATCGAAGCCAAAGGCCTCAAGCAGATGAGCGACACTGGTGAACTCGAAAAAATCATCGATGCCGTGCTGGCCGCCAATGCCAAAAACGTCGAGGAAGTTCGGGCCGGCAACACCAAGGCCATGAACGCACTGGTCGGCCAGGCCATGAAGGCCACCAAAGGCAAGGCCAATCCGGCGCAGGTCAACGAATTGCTGAAGAAGAAGCTGGGTTGAAGCGGCTTCGGGGTGCTACAAAAATAGTAGCTACTCACGCCCAATCAGCAAGGGCGGAAGTCATTTTTTATCTGAAACTCATCTTTTTGCCGCGTTGGCAGAAGCCGCTGCTGTGGCCTCGCTCCAGAACGGTCTGAGCTTGGCGAGCTGGTCATCAAAACGCTGGTTCACGCGTTTTTTCTCCGCCTCCTGCTCGGCCATAAAACGCTTTTGCTCGGCCACACTGCTGTCGTTTTCGTCCAGCCGGCGCTTCAGGGAGATCGGCGCGCGGCCTGGCGTGGCCTTGTAAAACTCAAGCTCGCCCTGGATGGCCTTGCGCTGCTCGACCAGTTCCTGGGCGCGTTTGACCGAAGCCTTGATGGCTTCCTCGACCTGGACCAAGGCTGCGGCGCGCTCCTTGTCGTGCGCGGCACGGTCCGGGTAGCGTGTCAACAGGGCACGGTCGCGCTTTTTCTCCTCGGCTTCCCGCGCCCTCTGCTCGGCGGCGGCCTTTTCCTTGACCTCCACCGCTGCACGCTCATCGGTTGTCAGCATGGGGGCAATTTCGCGCTTGACCATGCCCGAGCCCGAGAGCTGCTTTTGCGTGCGGTCCATACATTCCGCAATCGGCCGGTCGGCCGTGATCCTGCGACCCTTGCCGTCAATGCAACTGTAGATGCCCGACGACGCTGGTTGCGCCACTGCCAGACTGCACAGGGAGACGGCTAGCAGGGTCGCAGTGTTCAGCTGCAGGGGCATATGCTTGACTCCTCAATCAACGCCGTAACGTTGTCGGTACGCCAGGACGTGCTGGTAATGGGTCTGAAGCCCATCGTCGCCGTTCGGTCCCCCGCTGTCCTGTGCCACGGGAACCGCCTTTTCCAGATACTGCAGCAAGTCGGTCAATCGGGCAATCGCGAAAACGTGCAGTCCCAGTTGATTGTTAACGTATTGCACGGCACTGTAGTTGACGTCCAACCCGTTTTCCGTCGCCTTTTCCTGACGGTCCAGCGCAATGGCCACCGCATGCGGCGTCGCGCCAGCGGCGCGGATGATGGCAATCGACTCGCGGGTGGCGGTGCCAGCCGAAATCACGTCGTCGATGATCAGCACCCGCCCCTTGACTGGCGCACCAACCAGCGTGCCACCTTCGCCATGGTCCTTGGCTTCCTTGCGGTTATAGGCAAACGGCACATTGCGGCCCATCCGGGCCAGTTCCACAGCCACAGCGGCGGCGAGCGGGATGCCCTTGTAGGCGGGGCCAAAAATCATGTCGAATTGCAGGCCGCAGGCTTTTTCTTCCAGCAGCAGACCACGCGCATAAAATTGCGCGAGGCGACCAAGCTTGGCACCGTCATCAAACAGACCTGCATTGAAAAAGTAGGGGCTCATGCGGCCCGCCTTGGTCTTGAACTCGCCAAAGCGCAGTACGCCGGACGTGATCGCGAACTGCACGAATTCCTGCGCCAGCGCCCGGCCTTCGTCGTTCAACATGCCGTCCTGCGCTGGTGCACCCGTTGTTATGCTCATTGGAGTCCCATGTTTAAGTTGACCAGCCTGAACCTCAATGGCATCCGTTCCGCCGCCACCAAAGGCATGACCGAATGGGTGGCCCAGACCCAGCCGGATTGTATTTGCATGCAGGAACTGAAGGCCCAGGCCGCTGACGTGGCCGGGCGCTTCGAAGAAATTGCCGGCCTCAAGGGCCACTTTCACTTTGCCGAGAAAAAGGGTTATTCCGGCGTCGCCGTGTACAGCCGCCACGAGCCCAGCGACGTGATCACCGGCTACGGTTCACACGAGTTTGATGCCGAAGGCCGCTATGTGGAGCTGCGCTTTGACCGGCCCGGCCGCAAGCAGGCGCCCAAACTGTCCATCATCAGCTGCTACTTTCCCAGCGGCTCCTCCGGCGAAGACCGGCAGGCGGCCAAGTTCCGCTTTCTGGCCGAGTTTTACCCTTACTTGGCCCAACTTAAAGAAAGCCGCGACTTCGTGCTGTGCGGCGACATCAACATTGCACACCAGGAAATCGACCTGAAAAACTTCAAAGGCAATAAAAAGAACAGTGGCTTTCTGCCCGAGGAGCGCGCATGGATGTCCGAACTGCTGCGTGATGCGGAGGCGGCCGAGGATGCGCTCGATGACCTCACCGAAGGCACCGGCCGGCCCGCGACAAAAGCCACCCGCGGCGGCGGCATGGTCGATGTCTATCGCAAGCTGCAGCCCAGCACCACCGACGAGGCCTACACCTGGTGGAGCAACCGCGGCCAGGCTTATGCCAAGAACGTTGGCTGGCGGCTGGACTACCACCTGGCAACGCCAGCCGTGGCAGCACTTGCCAAAAGCGAAACGATCTACAGGGCGCAGCGTTTTTCCGACCACGCGCCTATCACCGTCGATTACGACCTGAGTCTGTAGAGGCAGTTTTGATGGCACATTTGCTATCGAAATAATAGCTATCTGTACCCGTCAGTTATGGGCTGACGGCAGTTTTGATACAGAATCACAGCTACTGACGTCAACGCGCCATGGCGCCCAGTTGGCCGGCGAACTTGAGCCTGTCGAAGGAACGAAGGGCGCCCCCCCCACGAACCAGGCTTGACGTGCTCAGCACGACGGAAATCTGCTACCGCACCGGGCGCCACAACAAAACCTTAGCCCTCCACCACACTGCGCGACACCACCGGCGGCGCGTCCAGCAAATGAAATGCGAGTTTGCGATCCCGCAGCGCGACGTCGCCCGCCGTGACGCGGTCAAAGCGCCGCAAATGTTCGGTCCATGACTCGTCGGTGATCTGTTCAATGTAACGGCCGGGGTCGGTGATGTCGCGCAGCAGCTCCCACGCCAGCGCGCCCTGGCGCAGGCGGCTGCGCCGGCTTTCCTGCATCAGCGCGCGAAACTCCTCCGCCTTGGCCGGATCAATCTGGTACTCAATGGTGACCCGTACATGGCCGGTCAGAGGCGGGGCTGCCGCGCTTGGCGCTTTGAACTCGCGCGAGGGTGTCATGTCTTCCTCGATGCTGCGGTCTTTGAAGAACCACTGGGTGGCGAGGTTGGCCAGCGCGCCGGTCAAAGCCGCCACCAGCATGGCGGTCGGCACGCTGCTCAGCGTAGCCACCTGACCCCAGACCGCCGCGCCGGCAGCGCTGGCGCCCATGATGGCCATCTGGAAGATGGACATGCCGCGCGCCCGCACCCAGTCCGGCAGCGCAACCTGGGCCGACACGCTCAAGGTGTTGGCCGTGGCCAGCCAGGCCGCACCGGCCAGTGCCATCGCCGGTGCGGCGACGTACACATGGGGCGCGAGGGCCACCAGCGCGGTGGCGACGGACTGCAGCAGCACGCCACCCAGCACCAGTGCATCACGTGACAGGCGCTGACGCAAGCGCGGCAGCACAAACACCAGCGCGATCGCGCCCACGCCCATGGACGCCAGCAGCAGCGTGAAGCTGCCGGCGCCGCCGCCCAGCCTGCGCGCGACCAGCGGCAACAGGGCCAGCAAGGCAGTGGAATGAAAGAAAAACAGCGCCACGCGCAGCATCACCGCCCGCAGGCGGGCCGACTGCCGCACGAACTGCACGCCGACGCGCATCGCGCTGATGAGGCGCTCGCGGCCCAGTGGGCTGGGCACATGTTCGCGGCGCCAGCGCATGATGACAAAGCCAGAAATCAGCGACAACATCGCGTTCAGCACAAACACATATTCGCTGCCAGCGCCGGCGATCAGCGCGCCGGCCACCAGCGGCCCGATGATGCGCGAGGCATTCATGGCCAGACCGTTGAGCGCCAGCGCCGCCGGCAGTTGCGTGCGCGGCACCAGCTCGGGCACGATGGCGGCAAACACCGGCCAGCGCATCGCCAACCCCACGCCGTTGGCAAAGGTCAGTGCCAGCAACAACGGCGCGGTCATGCCGCCCATTACGATGGTGATGCACAGGATCACCGCCACTGCGGCCACCCAGAACTGCGTGATGATGAAGTAGCGCCGCCGATCCAGAATGTCGGCCAGTGCGCCGCTGGGCAGGCCCAGCAAAAACACAGGCAGGGTCGAGGCGGATTGCACCAGCGCCACCCAGATCGGTGACGTGGTCAACGAGGTCATCAGCCAGGCGGCCGCGACGTCATTCATCCACATGCAGATGTTGGCGGTCAGCCAGGTGAACCACAACATCCGGAACACCGGGGACCCCAGCGGCGCCCAGGCAGACAGGGGAGGCGCCCTGGGAGAAGCAACGGGAGGTGTGTCGACGCCGGGGGTGGGATCAGGCATTAACCTATTGTCCCCAAACTTTCACTGGCCGTCCCGGCGGCCAGCGATCACCCGCAGTTCACTCGCCCTTGAGTTCCCAGATGCGGCCGATCTGGGCCGACAGCTCCATCGGATCAAACGGCTTGTGGATGACTTCAATGGCGCCCAGCGCCATGTACTGGGCCACTTCCGCGGCCTGCACCTTGGCGGTCATGAAAATCACCGGCGTATTCGCAGTAGCGGGCAATTCACGCAGTGCTTTCAGCGTGCTCGGCCCATCCATGCCTGGCATCATCACGTCCAGCAACAGCAGGTCAGCGGCTGCACCGGGCGCGGCGGCCAGGGCCTCGCTGCCGGAAGCGCAGGCAATCACGGTGAAACCGCCGACGGCTTCCAGCGCCATCTGGGCAACCATGCGGATATCGGGTTCGTCTTCCACATACAGGATGCGGGCAAGTGGTTTGGGCATCAGGTGTCCTTGTCAATCTCTGCGGCAAGTATGCAGTCCAAACCACATACCCGCAACCAATCTATCCGTTCAGTCCGCCGGCAGGCTTGCCTGCAATGCAGCCAGGGCCAGGGATATCTCCGAGCGCTGCCCCGGCGTGAGTGCCGCCCCACCCTCGCCCGCCCGGGCCAGCAACTCTTCAAGCGATTTGGCCGCCAGGCCCACTTCGCGAAAGCCCAGGGTGCCTGCCGTGCCGGCCAGGGTATGCGCGTGGCGCTCCAGTTCGCTCAGAGCAGGCGGCGCAGCGTCCTTATCCAGCCCCGCCCACAGGGCCTGCAACTGCGCCAGTTTTTCCGGCAACGCGCGCTGGTAATCATCACGCTGCAGCGCGAGAAAGGCCCTGAACCGCTCCTGCGCTGTGTTCATGGCGCCGGCTCACGCGGCACCGCCGGTGGTCCGAACAGAGTCAGGGTCACCAACATGCCGGACCGGGTGCTGATGCCGTCGATCACGCTTATCCCTTGCGTGCCCGCTCGTACAGCGGCATCACACGGGGCAGGTTGCGCTCCATGTCTGCGATCCGGGTACCGCCGGCCGGGTGAGTGCTCAGCCACTGGGGCGGTGCACCTTTGTTGGCTGCCCCCATTTTTTGCCACAGCGTGATGCCGGCGCGCGGATCGAATCCGGCGCGCGCACCCAGCTCCATGCCGACCAGGTCGGCCTCGGACTCATCCTCGCGGCCAAAGCGCAGGTTGAGCAACTGCACGCCATAGCCGGCCACTGTCTGGCCCAGATCGCCCAGACCGAACAACTGCGACAGCACGCCCGCGCCTATGCTGGTGGCGGCCGACTTGCCCATACGTTCACGCGCGTGATCGCGCAGCGCGTGCGCCATCTCGTGGCCCATGATCATCGCCACTTCGTCGTCGGTGAGTTGCAACTGTTCAAGGATGCCGGTGTAGAAAGCGATTTTTCCACCGGGCATGCAAAAGGCATTGACTTGCTTGCTGCCGATCAGGTTGACTTCCCACTGCCAGGCACCGGCGCGCGGATTCCATGTCTGGGCGTGCGGGATGATGCGCTGGGCAATACGGCGCAGGCGCTGCAGTTGCGCATTGTTGGGAGGGGCCAGCGCATTCTGCGCCGCAGCCTCCTGCATCATCTTGGCGTACTGCTGCCTGGAGGCCTGTTCGATCTCCTCGGCCGGCACCAGCTTGGTGAAGCCGGAGTTTTTGCCCACTTCAACGCCTTCGCGTTGGGCCATTGCAGGGGCCGCGCCCAGCAGGAGCGCCGCGGACAGGGCGGCAAGGTTCAGCTTTGAAGCAAGTCTCATGGCATCTCCAGATAGGGTCACAGCGTATTATTCCCGCATGAGTGATACCGTACCCGGGAATACGCAGGCCGCGCGTCAGCCGCCGCCGCATTCAACCGTCGCCCTTCCGCCCGAAAGCACGCCGCCTAAGCCCGGGTGGGGCGAAACGCTCAGGGTTTACCTTGAGGCGCCCACGCTGCGCATGCTGTTGCTGGGTTTTTCCGCCGGCCTGCCCCTGCTGCTGGTGTTCGGCACCCTGAGTTTCTGGCTGCGCGAAGCCGGCATTGACCGCACCACCATTGGTTACCTGAGCTGGGTTGGGCTGGCTTACGGCTTCAAGTGGGTCTGGGCACCGCTGGTGGACCGGTTGCCGATTCCGGTACTGACGCGTCTGCTCGGGCGCCGGCGCAGCTGGCTGCTGCTGTCGCAGGCGATCATCATGGCCGCACTGGTCAGCATGGCGCTTACCGATCCGCGAGTCGCCTTGCTGCCGGTGGTCTGGTGCGCGCTGGCCGTGGCCTTTGCCTCGGCGACACAGGACATTGCGCTGGATGCCTTTCGCATCGAGTCGGCCGATGCGCGCCGCCAGGCAGCACTGGCCGCGACTTACCAGACCGGTTATCGCATCGCGATGATCTGGGCCGGCGCCGGTGTGCTCTGGATTGCCGCGCGCGCCGAGGTGGCGGGGGCCGGCAGCTACCAGCAGGGGGCATGGCAGACCGCCTACCTCGTGATGGCTGCATCGATGCTGCTGGGCATGGTGACGGTGCTGTTTTCCCCGGAGCCGGCCCCGCGCGAGATGCCGCCCGCACGCAATGCCGCCGAATGGCTCAAGAGCGCGCTGGTCGAGCCGTTTGCCGACTTCCTGCGCCGCTACGGCAAACAGGCGCTGCTGATCCTGGCGCTGATTGCGGTTTACCGCATCAGCGATGTGGTGATGGGCATCATGGCCAACCCCTTTTATGTCGACATGGGTTACACCAAGGACGAGGTGGCCACCGTTACCAAGATCTACGGCGTGATCATGACGCTGGTCGGTGCGTTTGTCGGCGGAGCGCTGGCCATGCGTTTTGGCGTGATGAAGGTGCTGATGCTGGGCGCGGTGCTGAGCGCCGCCAGCAACCTGCTGTTTGCCTGGCTGGGCTCGCGCGGGCACGACGTGCAGGCGCTGGTTTTTGTGATCTCCGCCGACAACCTGTCCAGCGGCATCGCCTCGGCCGCCTTCATCGCCTACCTGTCCAGCCTGACCAACATCAACTACTCGGCCACGCAGTACGCCCTGTTCAGCTCCATGATGCTGCTGCTGCCGAAGTTCCTGGCCGGTTATTCCGGCAGCTACGTGGACAGTTTCGGCTACACCCAGTTCTTCACCGCGACGGCACTGCTGGGTGTGCCGGTCCTGCTGCTGGTGTGGCTGGCATCACGCATGGACAAAACACCTCACATTCCTTGATGAACGGGCGTGTACAGCTATTGAAATCATAGCAAACCAAACCCTTGTCCGGGAACCGTTTACCTAACTTTACAGCCGCTTCAACGCGACTTGTCGCGCCGCGCGCAGCATGGTCTGTCTGGTTTTGACGGAGAACACAATGAGCGAGCACCGCAGCACGACCAACCACCCGGCCGACGGCCCCAGCCCATTCACGGGGGCAGATGTGCTCGTGCCTGACAGCGACACCGCCAGTCGCTACACTGGCTCTGCCTCCTCACAACGTTCAGCGAGCCAGACCATGATGCAACAACTCTTGATGATCGAGGACGATACCCGCCTGGCAACCATGGTGGGCGAATACCTCAGCAAATCGGGCTATGGCTTCACCCACGCCGCCGACGGCGCCAAGGGACTGGAAGCACTGGAAACTAGCAAGCCGGACCTGGTCATCCTCGATCTGATGCTGCCCGACATGGATGGCCTGGAAGTCTGCCGCCGCATCAAGAGCCTCGGCGGCGACAGCGCCCGCACCGCTGTGCTGATGCTCACCGCCAAAGGCGACCCGATGGACCGCATCGTCGGGCTGGAGATAGGCGCCGACGACTACCTGCCCAAACCCTTCGAGCCGCGTGAACTGCTGGCCCGCATACGCGCGGTACTGCGGCGCGGCGGTGAAAGCGGCAGCGCCGCCGGCACGCAGAAAACCATGCGGTTTGGCTCGCTCGAAATTGACCGCGACGCTCGCACCGTGCAAGTCAGCGGCAAAACCTGCGAGCTGACCTCCTACCAGTTCGACTTGTTGGTGGCGCTGGCTGAGCGTGCGGGCCGCGTGCTGAGCCGCGACCAGATCATGGAAGCCGTGCGCGGCCGCGAGCTCGAAGCCTTCGACCGCTCCATTGACGTGCACATGGGCCGCATCCGCAATGCCATCGAAGTCGATGCCAAGGACCCCAAACGCATCCTCACGGTGCGCGGCGTGGGTTATGTTTTTGCCAAGCAGCAGGACTGAAGCGCCCTGCGGCGCGAGGTGATGTATGTGGGCGCGATTCACGACTCACCTGTATGTGCGTATCTGGCTGGCCGTGGTGGCCACTGTGCTGGTGCTCACCTTTCTGGTGGGGGCCGCTTGGCGGCTCACTTCCGACCCGCCCCAGTTGCCGATACGTGAAGTCCTGATCCTCAACAGAGAGGGCGAGATCATAGGCACGGCCAAATCCCGGGCTGATCGCAAATCCAGAGACGGCCTGGAGTTCAATGTGCAGACCAAACACGGGGAGACGCTGCATCTGGTGCTGCCCCGCCCACAACGCCCGGCCGGCAATCCGTGGAACCGTCCTCCGTTTGGTTTTGGCTGGATGCTGGTGTTGGTAGGGCTGGCGGTAGCCCTCGGCACCTACCCCATCGTGCGACGATTGACGCAGCGGCTTGAAGGCCTGCAGCGTGGGGTGGAGCGCTGGGGCAGCGGCGACTTGGCAGCGCGGGTGACCGTAAATGGCAGCGACGAGGTGGCGTTTTTGGCAGAACGGTTCAATCACGCAGCCGAACGCATTGAGACCCTGATGGACACGCAGAAGTCATTGCTGGTGTCTCACAAATCCCTGCTGGCCAATGCCTCCCACGAGCTGCGTTCGCCACTGGCACGCATACGTATGGGCCTCGAACTCATGGATGGCGGGACAAACTCTTTGCAGCGCGCTGAAATCTCGCGCAGCATCCAGGAATTGGACCAGTTGATCGACGAGATCCTGCTGGCAAGCCGTCTCGATGCGCGCCAGACCGACGCCGAGCCTTTCGAGGCCGTGGACCTGACCGGCCTGGCCGCGGAGGAATGCGCTCGCGTACAGGCCGAGCTGGGCACCGCCGCCCAAACCCACAGCCTGACCGTGCAGGGCTCGCACCGCCTGCTGCGCCGCCTGATCCGCAACCTGCTGGAAAACGCCAGGCGCTACGGCACCGGCGAGATCAGCCTGGAACTGTCTCAATCGGGCATGGGCACCCGGGAAAGCGTGGTGATCCGCGTCAACGACCGGGGCCCGGGTGTTCCGGCCAAGCTGCGCGAGCGCATTTTCGAACCTTTCTACCGCCTGCCGGGCGCCAGCGAGCGGGAAGGCGGGGTGGGTCTGGGCCTGGCGCTGGTCAAGTCCATCACCGAGCGCCACGGCGGCACGGTGCGCTGCGAAGACCGGCCGGGCGGCGGCGCCTCCTTCGTGGTGGAACTGCCGGTGCAGGCTACTGCCTGAACGGTTACAAACTTGGGCAAGCAGCGCGAGCCCCGTCCATCCCGGGCAATGGCCGGCGAATCGTCTGCGTGAAATATGTCATGGTTTTTTGCGCATATTCGCCCTGAAAGAGACACCTCTCCCCTATTTGTGGGATGCGGCAAATGCCGCTTCCCCCTTACAGTCGCCGTGTTGCTGTGACAACACTGGTCATTCAAAAACGGCAAAGAAGTCGGGGAAGCAGGTCGATCAACAGGCCAACGGATCTCAACGACGTTCTCGAAAGAGGACTTTGAAAGCCACCGCAAGGTGGCTTTTTTCTGCCCGGCGCCTGACTTCGCCGCGTTACCATCGATGCCCGCACCCACCCCGACGCAGGATTTCACCGTGACCCCAAGGACTTCAACCGCGCCCGTGCCCCAAGGTTTTTCTGCCCTGCCGCAAGAGCGGCTGCCGATGATGACGGCGCAGGCCATGTCGGACGCGCAGCGGGCAGCAGCGGACGAGCTGATCGCGGGCCCGCGCAAGGCTGTGCTGGGCCCCTTTATCCCGCTGATGCGCAGCCCGGAACTGATGGCACGGGTAGGCAAGGTCGGCGAATACCTGCGTTTTGACTGCGTGCTGGAGGTCCGCATCCGTGAACTCGCGATGTGCCTCGTCGCACGTCATGTGTCCAACCAGTTTGAATGGCTGATGCATGCGCCGCTGGCGCTGAAGGCCGGTGTTGCGCAGGCTGTGCTGGACGCGGTCGCCGCCGGCAAGTATCCGCACAGCGCGGCCGCCGAGGAGGCAGCCGCCGTGGACCTGGTAACAGAGCTGCTTACCCACCACGGGGTGTGTGACGCCTCTTATGCCGCGTCGCTTGAGGTCTTCGGCGAACAAGGCGTGGTGGAACTGACCGCACTGGTCGGCTACTTTGCGATGGTCTGCTGGGTCATGAACGTGGCGCGCACACCTACTGAACACAAGCCGGGCTTGCCGCCATTGGGGGCGTTTCCCGCCTGATCAGGCCCGCAAGGCCTGCAGCACCCGTTCAGCGCTGATGTCGTTGAGACAGCGGGTGTGGCCCAGCGGGCATTCGCGCGCAAAACACGGCGCGCAGTCCAGCGGCGGCTGGTAGGAAGTATCGTTCTTCAGCCACACCACGCTCGCCTGCGTGTTGAGCGGCGGTGTATGCAGGGGGCTGGACGACCCGAAGATCGCCACCTGCGGCACGCCAAAGGCTGCGGCCACATGCATGAGCCCCGAGTCATTGCTCACCACACTTTTGGCCGCTGCGATGGCACACAAGGCCTGAATCAAACTGGTCTTGCCGGCCAAATTGATGCAAACGCCCGGACGCCGGGCGTTGGCGGCACCGGCAATTTCCTCGCACAAAGCCGACTCCTTGCCGGAACCGAGCAGCAGCACCGGTAGCAACAGCTCTTGCGCCACCGCCGAGAAGTTCTGCGCGGGCCAGCGTTTGGCCGGCCCGTAT
This sequence comes from Polaromonas sp., assembly GCF_013817205.1. Lineage (GTDB taxonomy): Bacteria > Pseudomonadota > Gammaproteobacteria > Burkholderiales > Burkholderiaceae_C > Polaromonas. The sequence goes on along the minus strand of NZ_JACDDD010000019.1, from coordinate 22,885 downwards.
TCAGCGCCCGGCGCAAACACATGAAAACCACCGCGCCGCAGACCAAGTTCAGCCAGGGAGCGTTCGACCAGGTCTGCCGGCATGTGCAGCTGAGGCCGGTCGGCCTCCAGGCCCGTTTCGCCGCTGAGCGCCGAGTAAAACGCCACCATCGGCGGACGCTGACCCTTTGCCGGATTTTTCAGACGGTGCGTCAGCAGGCCGATACGCGCCTCGCCCAGGTAGCCGACACGTTTGGGAATGCCGGCCAGCAGGGGCAACAAGGCACTTTTCAATGAATTGGGCAGCACATAAGCGGTGTCGAAACGGCCTTTGATCCGCCGGGCGAGCGCACGCCGCGCCTTGAACTGCAGACCGCCGTGCGCAAATGGGAATTCAATGACCTCGTGAACCTGCGGCATGGCGCGGTAGACCGGCGCCACCCAGGGCAAGGCGCCCACTGTGAGCTGCTCACCGCGCGCGTGCAGGCGCCGCAGCAGCGGCTCGGTCATCACCGCGTCGCCTATCCACTGGGGAGCAATGACTAAGGAAGCTCCCCCGAAGTGGCCTTCGGCCGCCTCCCCCCCAGGGGGGCGCCGCGGGCGGCCCGGCGAAGCCGGTTCCGCGGCCGCCGCTTGGCTGGGAGCTGGCACGCCGGGGCCCTAGTGGCTGGCGCCGAAATGTTCGCCGTCTTTCAGCTTGTACACCGTGCCGCAATAAGGGCACTTCGCTTCGCCGGCGCGCGCCACGTCCAGGTAAACCTTGGGGTGGCTGTTCCAGATTTTCATGTCCGCCTTGGGGCTGGGGCAGAACACGCCGCCCTGCGGGTTCAGGTCTTTGGCCAGTAGCTCAACAGTGGATGAGGTGCTCATGATCAGACCTTGGCCAGCCAGCTGGCGTATTTGGGATTGCGGCCGTTGACGATGTCAAAAAAGGCGCTCTGGATTTTTTCGGTGATGGGGCCGCGTGAACCGGTGCCGATTTCGATGCGGTCGAGTTCGCGAATCGGCGTGACTTCGGCGGCGGTGCCGGTGAAAAAAGCCTCGTCGGAGATGTAGACCTCGTCGCGCGTGATGCGTTTCTGGACCAGCTCGAGGCCCAGGTCCTTGCAGATGTGCAGGATGGTGTTGCGCGTGATGCCGTTCAGCGCACCGGCCGACAGGTCGGGCGTGTAGACCACGCCACCCTTGATTACGAAGATGTTTTCGCCCGCACCTTCGCTGACAAAACCCGAGGCATCCAGCAACAGCGCTTCATCGTAACCGTCATCCAGTGCCTCCATGTTGGCCAGGATGGAGTTGGTGTAGTTGCTGACCGCCTTGGCCTGCGTCATGGTGATGTTGACGTGATGACGGGTGTAGCTCGAGGTTTTGACGCGGATGCCGCGCCGCATGCCTTCTTCGCCCAGATAGGCGCCCCAGGCCCAGGCGGCAACCATCAGGTGGATGGTGTTGCCCTTGGGGCTGACGCCGAGTTTTTGCGAGCCTATCCAGGTCAGCGGTCGCAGATAGCAGCTTTCCAGCTTGTTCTCGCGCACCACGGCCTTCTGCGCCTCCATCACCTCGTCCATGCTGAAGGGGATCTTCATGCGCAGGATCTTGGCGCTGTTGAACAGCCGTTCGGTGTGTTCTTCGAGCCGGAAAATGGCCGTGCCACCAGAGCCGTTGTAAGCGCGCACACCTTCGAATGCGCCGCAGCCGTAGTGCAGGGTATGGCTCAGCACATGGATCTTGGCGTCGCGCCAGTCGACCATCTGGCCGTCCATCCAGATTTTGCCGTCTCGGTCTGCCATGGAAGGGGGGATGGGGGACATTGTTCGAATCCTCTGTGGGTGGTTCTGAAGGTGTGCGGGTAGTCGCTCACGGCAGACACCCGGAGACGCATTTTACGGGGCGGGCGGCGTCTGACCGGAAACACTGGCCGCCGGCACAGCAGGCGTCGCTTCCTGCTCTGGTTTCGCGGGTCGGAACAGAACGTAATGCTGGAGCTTTCCCCCAGCGAAGGTGCAGGTTACCGACGAGCCGGCGGTATCGGTCCAGACAAAGATCTCCGGCTGCTCGTTTTTGGGGGTACGCAAGGCGCCCAGCGACCGCGTCATGGCCACCACATGCATCAACGTGAGGCCGGGCCTGAGCTTGGCATTGAGCATGACGGCGCTGGCGACATGCCCGATGGGCTGGTCGGCCGCGCGCCGGAGCACCTGCATCATCCGTGTGAAATGCATCAACACCCACATCAGCAAACCACCCACGGCGGCAGCCACGCCGGCCCAGCCGAAGCTGCGATAGGCCAGCACAACAACGGCGACCCCGGCAATCGGTACAAGAATTTTCTGGAAGTTCATGCCGCCATTTTCGCAGCCGGGGGGCGACCGCCTGCTGCGGACATTGCGTAGCAAGCCGTGCCAGGCGTCGCGTCCCCGCATTTTGCGAGCCATTTTGGCCTCGGGCCCATATCCCGCTTGCGCAATCAGCTATTGTTTTTATAGCATCAACAGGTCACCCTGAGTTTCAGATTCGGCCCGGCATGAAGCCGGTCGCCAGCGCATGGGCCCAATCAGGTCGATGGTTGCGCGCTGCCATACGCGATTGCGCCATGTGGTCGTAAGGTACGGCACGCAACGACACTTGCCAGCCTGCGGAGTCCGACTGCAGCAGCGCATAACGCGCATGCGGCGCGCCGTTTTCCACCACATGCGGCCAGGGGTGTGCATCGCCATAGGCCTGCAGGCCCACGCTGCCGGGGTTGACGACCAGCACCGTGCCATGCGAACCCTGGCATTGCGACACGCGCGGCACATGGGTGTGGCCGCACAGCACGACCGGCTGGGTCACGCTGTCGCCAAGGCGTTCGGCCACCTCGCTCGCGCTCGCAGCGCGCACACCCGGCCCCTGGCCTTGTTCAAAACCCGGCACCACGGTTTCCAGCCAGTACTGCAGATCGCTGCCCGGCGTGCCGTGGCACAGCCAGACCTCGTCATTCAAGGCCATGGAAACCGGCAACGATGTCAGCCAGGCCGCATGGACCGGCGACAGCTGGGTGGCGGCATACCCGTCGCTCGTGAACGCATCCAGCTGATCCGGGGCCTGCCCCAGCAGCGCCAGCAACTGCCGCTCGTGGTTGCCGCGTATGGTCGGAAAAGCCTGCGCCATCAGCAGATCGGCGGTCTCGGCCACCTGCAACGGGCCGCTCAAAATGTCGCCCAAATTGACGGTCTGGTCCACGCCCTGCCGGGCGATGTCGGCCAGCACCGCTTGCAACGCCAGCAGGTTGCCGTGGATGTCGGAGATGACTGCGAGTTTCATGTACTGTTTGTACCGCAATCCACCCTGCCCGGGTTCAAGCCAGGCTGCGCACCAGGTCGATAGCCTGCTCCACCCGCTCCACCGCGTGGATGGTCAGCCCTTCGATCGGTTTTTTCGGCGCATTGGCTTTGGGCACCACGGCCACACTGAAGCCCAGCTTGGCCGCTTCTTTAAGCCGTTCCTGACCGCGTGGCGCAGGGCGAACTTCACCGGCCAGACCGACCTCACCAAAAGCAATAAATCCTTTTGGCAGCGGCTTGCCGCGAAGGCTGGAGGTGATGGCCAGCATCACCGACAGGTCTGCCGCCGGCTCGCTGATGCGTACGCCGCCGACCGCGTTGACAAACACATCCTGGTCCATGCAGGCAATGCCCGCGTGCCGATGCAGCACGGCCAGCAACATGGCCAGGCGGTCCCGGTCCAGGCCCACCGACAGGCGGCGCGGGCTCGGGCCGCCGCTGTCAACCAGCGCCTGAATCTCCACCAGCATGGGCCGTGTGCCTTCCAGCGTGACCAGTACACAGCTGCCGGGCACCGGTTCGCTGTGCTGGCTTAAAAAGATCGCGCTGGGATTGGTCACCCCCTTCAGGCCTTTCTCGGTCATGGCGAACACGCCGATCTCATTGACCGCGCCGAAACGGTTCTTGATCGCACGCACCAGGCGGAAACTGGAATGGGTGTCGCCCTCGAAATACAACACGGTGTCAACCATGTGCTCCAGCACGCGCGGCCCGGCCAGCGCGCCTTCCTTGGTCACATGGCCAACCAGGATGATGCAGACGCCGCTGGACTTGGCCGCGCGTGTCAGGTGGGCCGCACATTCGCGCACCTGGGCCACCGAGCCGGGTGCGGATGTGAGCTGGTCGGAGTACACCGTCTGGATCGAATCAATCACGGCCACTGCCGGCCGCGTGGCATCGAGCGTGGCCAGTATTTTTTCGAGCTGGATTTCGGCCAGCACCTTGACTTGTGAGCCGTCCAGCCCCAGCCGGCGTGAACGCAGGGCGACCTGTGCGCCGCTTTCTTCACCCGTCACATACAAGGTATCCAGTCCGGCGCGCTGCAGCGAGTCGAGTGCCTGCAAGAGCAAGGTTGATTTGCCAATGCCCGGGTCACCGCCTATCAGCACCACGCCGCCTTCGACAATGCCGCCACCCAGCACGCGGTCCAGCTCCTCATGGCCAGTTGGCGTGCGCGCCATGTCGGTGGCTTCTATATCAGCAAGGGTGGCGACTTCCGAGGGTTTGGCCAACGACGCAAAACGGTTTTTGACCGGCGACGAGCTTTCGGCAGCCGACTCGATCAGCGTGTTCCAGGCGCCGCAGTGCGGGCATTTACCCAGCCACTTCGGGTTGCTGCCGCCACATTCAGTGCAGGTGTAAATCGTCTTGTCTTTAGCCATAACCGATATTACTGTAATTATTCACAGTATGGTCAGTACGGGTAAGTACCGGCAGCCAGGGGCTGAGCGGAAAAGCGCAATTTCATTTAACATGTTAAATAACTATGCGCCCCGCCATGATCACGCCTTTCAGCCACCGCAATTTGCCCCGCCTGCTGCTGCAGGCGCGCGAGTCTGTTATGGCACATACCCGGCCGCAGCTGCGCGAACATGCGCTGAGTGACCAGCAGTGGCGCGTGCTGCGGGTACTCGGCGAACATGGCGTGGTGGAAACCGGCAAGGTGGCGCGTGAGGCCTTCATCCTCGGTCCCAGCCTGACCGGCGTGTTGAGCCGCATGGAGCGCGACGGCCTGATCCGCCGCGCGCGTGATCCAGCCGACCAGCGCCGCACTGTGGTGGAGGCCACCGACAGGGGCGCGCAACTGGTCCATACGCTGTCTCAGACCATAGAAGCGCATTACGCATGGATGGAGCAATCCCTGGGCAAACAAGATCTGTCGCAGCTGTATGAGTTGCTCGACAAGCTGATCGAACTGGAGCAGCCATGAGCTGGATGCCTGACGGATGTGTGTACGGGGTGCTGCTCAATTTCAAAAATGAGCTAGCGGTGCTGGCACCACACATGAACCAGGCGCCCTACAAGGCGCCGCCCCAAGCCCCGGTTCTGTATGTCAAGACCGCCAACACCTGGAGCGCGCACGGCGCGGCTATTGCGGTGCCCGCGCGCGTATGCGAGGTCGAAATCGGCGCCACCATCGCCATGGTGATGGGCGTCGCCGGCAAGGTGCAGGCTTACGTGCTGATGAACGACCTGTCGATCCCCCACGTCAGCTTTTTCCGCCCACCCGTGAAGTTCAAAAACCTGGACGGATTTCTCGGCATCGGCGGGCGTTTGCTGTCCGCAGAAGAAGCCGGCGATCCCTCAGCCTTCAAGCTGGAAGTGCACATCAACGGCGAACTGAAACAGCGCATCGACTTTTCACAACTGGTGCGCCCCACCGCACAACTGCTGGCCGACGTCCGGGAATTCATGACACTGCAGCCCGGCGACGTGCTGATGCTGGGTTGCGATGCAGGCCGGCCGCTGGCCAAAGTGGGCGACCGCATTGACATCACGGCGCCGGGGTTCGGCGCATTGAGCAACACGCTGGTTGCGGAGACGAGCGACGCCGGACCGCCCCAAGGCGCGAGCGCCCCCGCGGGGGGCAGCGACGACATGTCAGTGCGGAGCGTGGGGGCCAAATCATCATGAAACACGCCCGTGTGATGCATCAAGGCCAGGTGCATTCGGCCACTGAACGCGACGGGCAGCTCCTGCTCAACGACGGAACTCTCGTCGCCGAGGCGGCCGTCACCTGGCTGCCGCCACTGGCACCCACCCCGCGTCCGCGCACCATTCTTGCGCTGGGCCTGAATTACGCCGACCACGCGAAAGAGCTTGAATTCAAGGCACCCGAGGAGCCGCTGGTTTTTATCAAGGGCGAAAGCACGCTTACCGGCCACCGGCAACTGACGCGCCGCCCGGCCGATGTGCAGTTCATGCATTACGAATGCGAACTGACCATTGTTGTGGGCCGCTCGGCAAAAAAGGTGAAGCGCGATGACGCCTACGACTTCATCGCCGGCTACACCATTGCCAACGACTACGCCATCCGCGACTACCTGGAAAACTGGTACCGCCCGAACCTGCGCGTGAAAAACCGCACCGGCTGCACCCCGCTGGGCCCCTGGCTGGTGGACGCGGCGGACATTGCCGATCCGATGGCACTGGCGCTGCAGACCACCGTCAACGGCAAGTGCATGCAATCGGGCAACACCCGGGACATGATTTTCGATGTGCCGTTTTTGATCGAATACTTCAGCAGCTTCATGACACTGCAGCCCGGTGACCTGATCCTCACCGGCACGCCAGACGGTGTGGTCGATTGCCGGCCGGGTGACGTGGTGGTTACCAGCATTCAGGGCTTGGGCGAACTCATCAACACGATTGAATAGAAATGACCAGAATCAATCACCTCATCAACGGCAAGTCTGTCGCCGGCAGCAGCTATTTTGAGACCGTCAACCCGGCCACGCAGGACGTGCTGGCCGAAGTGGCTGCGGGTGGCGAAGCCGAAGTCAACGCCGCCGTTGCCGCTGCCAAAGACGCTTTCCCCAAGTGGGCCGGCATGGCAGCGCCGCAACGCGCCAAACTTGTGCGCAAGCTCGGCGACCTGATCGCCGCGCATGTGACGGAAATCGCGCAGACGGAAACCAACGACTGCGGGCAAGTGATTGCGCAAACCGGCAAACAGCTGATTCCGCGCGCGGCTGACAACTTTTATTACTTCGCCGAGATGTGCACGCGGGTCGATGGCCACACCTATCCGACCGAGACGCACCTGAACTACACGCTGTACCACCCGACCGGTGTCTGCGCACTGATTTCGCCGTGGAACGTGCCTTTCATGACCGCCACCTGGAAGGTCGCGCCCTGCCTGGCTTTCGGCAACACTGCGGTGCTGAAAATGAGCGAGCTCTCGCCGATGACCGCGGCGCGCCTGGGCGAACTCGCCCTCGAAGCCGGCATACCTGCCGGTGTGCTCAACATCGTGCACGGTTATGGCAAGGACGCTGGTGAGCCGCTGTGCAGGCACCCGGATGTGCGGGCGATTTCGTTCACCGGTTCCACTGCCACCGGCAACCGCATCGTGCAGGCCGCGGGCCTGAAGAAATTCAGCATGGAGCTGGGCGGCAAATCACCCTTCGTCATTTTTGAGGATGCCAACCTCGAGCGCGCACTCGACGCAGCGCTGTTCATGATTTTTTCCAACAACGGTGAGCGCTGCACCGCAGGCAGCCGCATCCTGGTGCAGCAGTCGATTTACGCCGACTTCGCCGCGAAGTTTGCGCAACGCGCCCAACGCATCAAGGTCGGCGACCCGCTGGACGAAACCACCACCATAGGACCGATGATTTCGCAGGCCCACCTGGCGAAGGTGCGCAGCTACATCGAGCTGGGCCCGAAAGAAGGCGCAACGCTGCTGTGCGGCGGGCTCGGCAGACCTGACCTGCCGGACCGCGTGAAGAAGGGCAATTACGTGCTGCCGACGGTGTTCGCCGATGTGGACAATCGCATGCGGATTGCGCAGGAGGAAATTTTCGGCCCGGTCGCCTGCCTGATCCCGTTCAAGGATGAAGCCGATGCGATCCGCCTGGCCAACGACACGGCCTATGGTTTGTCGAGTTATGTCTGGACCGAAAACATCGGCAAGGCACACCGCGTCGCAGCCGCCGTCGAGGCTGGCATGTGTTTTGTCAACAGCCAGAACGTGCGCGATCTGCGCCAGCCCTTCGGCGGCACCAAGGCTTCGGGCACGGGGCGTGAAGGTGGCACCTGGAGTTATGAGGTGTTCTGTGAGCCAAAAAACGTGGCGGTGTCGCTAGGCAGCCATCACATTCCACACTGGGGAAGCGCATGAATGCGCTCCCCCTTGGGGCTCATCGGACGCCCCCCTCCCCATCCCTCCCCTCGAGGGGAGGGCGTTACAGCTTGAGGACTCGTCATGGGTAAGCTCGCGCTCGCCGCCAAGATCACACACGTCCCGTCGATGTACCTGTCGGAGTTTCCCGGACCCCATTTTGGTTGTCGCGATGCGGCCATCAACGGTCACAAGGAGATTGACCGCCGCTGCCGCGCGCTGGGGGTAGACACCATCGTTGTGTTCGACGTGCACTGGCAGGTCAACAGCGAGTACCACATCAACTGCGGGCCGAAGTTTGAAGGCAACTACACCAGCAACGAGTTGCCGCACTTCATCAAGAACATGCCTTACGCCTACCCCGGGAATCCGGAGCTCGGCCACCTGATGGCCGACATGGCCAATGCCATGGGGGTGAAAAGCCGCGCGCATTCGGACACCACGCTGGAACTCGGCTACGGCACCTTGGTGCCCATGCGCTACATGAACAGCGACCAGCACTACAAGGTCATCAGCATCAGCGGCTGGTGCGATTGGCATGACCTCAAGGAGTCCGGTCGCTTTGGCCTGGCAGTACGCAAGGCCATCGAGGAAAAGTACGACGGGACAGTGGCGGTGTTTGCCAGCGGCTCGCTGTCACATCACTTTGCCGACAACGGCCGCGCGCCCGAGTTCATGCACAAGGTGTATGACCCCTTTCTCGAGCAGGTGGACCAGCGTGTGGTGGAACTGTGGAAAGCCGGCGACTGGAAAACCTTTATCGGCATGTTGCCGATGTACGCTGACAAATGCTGGGGTGAAGGCGACATGCACGACACCGCCATGCTGCTGGGCCTGCTCGGCTGGGACCGCTACCGTGCGCCGGTTGAAGTCGTCACACCCTACTTCGGCAGTTCTGGCACCGGACAGATCAACGCGATTTTCCCGGTCACACCGCTGCCTGCTGCCTCCGATTGACAGGATTCACATGCCCCATCTCGTCATCCTCTACACACCTAACCTGGAAGCGCAGACCGATATGACGGCGCTGTGCCGCAAGCTGGCCGACATCATGCTGGCCACGCGCGACGAGGAAGGCAAGCAGGTCTTTCCTACCGGCGGCACGCGGGTGCTGGCCTATCCGGCGGCGCATTACGCCGTGGCAGACGGCAAGGCGGACTACGGCTTCGTCTACCTGAACCTGCGGATGGCTGGCGGGCGCTCGGATGCTACAAAAAAGATAGCTGGTGACGCTTTGCTGGCGGGGGCCAGAGGGCATTTTGGCTCACTTTTTGAGCGGCAAGCCGTCGGTTTGACCCTGCAGATCGACGAAAGCCCGGGCCAAGTCTACGACGGCAAGTACAGCACCCTGCACCCCCTGTTCAAACAATGAACCACCCCCGAAGCGCCTTCGGCGCCTCCCCCTCGAGAGGGCGCCATCTGCGGTCCGGCAAAGCCGGTCCCGCGCTGGCACTGGCTTGTGTTGCATGGACATCACCTGCCTGAGCCAGTTCAGGCGCGAAGGAATCCTAATGTTGTCACCCGAACTGATCCAGAAACTGGCGGCCGAACTGCAGCGCAGCGAACAAAAGCGCGTGCAGATTGGCCATTTTTCCAAACGTTTCCCGGACATGACGGTGGCCGACGGCTACGCCATTTCGCGGGCCTGGGTGCAGATGAAGATCGCTGAAGGCCGTGTCGCCTGCGGCCACAAGATCGGCCTGACCTCGCGCGCCATGCAGATTTCCAGCCAGATCGACGAGCCTGACTACGGCACGCTGCTGGACGACATGTTCTTTGAACCGGGCGAGATTCCGTTCTCGCGCTTCATCGCACCGCGCGTCGAGGTCGAGCTGGCTTTCGTACTGAAGAAGCGGCTGGAAGGCACGGACATCACCATCGACGACGTGTTGTACGCCACCGACTACGTGCAGCCTGCCATCGAGATCATCGACGCACGCATCGAGCAATTCGACCGCCACACCAAGGCCATGCGCAAGGTGCAGGACACCATCAGCGACAACGCAGCCAATGCCGGCATCATTCTGGGCGGGCGGCAGGTGTCGCCGCACTGGGTGGACTTGCCCTGGGTTGGCGCCATCCTGCGGCAAAACGGCGTGGTCGAGGAAACCGGCCTGGCCGCCGGCGTGCAGGGCCACCCGGCCATTGGCGTGGCCTGGCTGGCCATGAAACTTGCGGCTTGGGGCGAATGCCTGGAAGCCGGCGAAGTGGTGTTGGCCGGCTCCTTCACCCGGCCAGTGGTCGCCAAAGCCGGCGATGTATTTGACGCCGACTACGGTGCCATGGGCCGCTTTGAATTTTCCTTTTCCTGAAAAGATGGACAGACATGCAGACTCCCGCCAATACCTTCAAGCAGGCCATCGCCGCCAAACAGACACAGATCGGCCTGTGGGTCAGCCTCGCCGACGCCTACAGCACCGAAATCTGCGCCGGGGCCGGTTTCGACTGGCTGCTGCTGGACGGCGAACATGCGCCCAACGACGTGCGCAGCATCCTGGCGCAGTTGCAAGTGGTGGCAGCCTACCCGTCGCATCCGATTGCGCGTGTGCCCATGGGCCACGGCCATGTCGGCGAAGCGCTGATCAAGCAGTACCTGGACATCGGCGTGCAGACGCTGCTGGTGCCCATGGTCGACACGGCTGAACAGGCGGCCGCGTTGGTGCGCGCCACGCGTTACCCGCAATACGATGCAACGGGCCAGGACATCGGCGGCATACGCGGCATGGCCGGCGCGCGGGCCTCGCGCTGGGGCCGCATTCCCAACTATGCGCATGAAGCCAATGCGCAGGTCTGCCTGCTGGTGCAGGCAGAGACGCAGACGGCCCTGGACAACCTCGATGCGATTGCCGCCACCGCAGGCGTTGACGGCGTCTTCATCGGGCCGGCCGACCTTTCGGCGTCAATGGGCCATGTCGGCAACCCCGGCCACCCGGATGTGCAGGCCGCCATCGAGTTGGCGATCAAGCGCATCCTGAAAGCCGGCAAGGCTGCCGGTATTCTGACCACCGACGAAAAACTGGCGCGCCACTACATCGCCCTCGGCTGCGCCTTCGTCGCCGTCGGCCTGGACACCCATCTGCTGGTACGCCACACCAGCGCGCTGGCTGCCAGCTTCAAGTCGGGCGTCACTGTGACGCCTCCCGGCAAGACCTATTGATACCGGAGCATGAACATGAACGCCGTCCTGAATCCGCCGCCCGCCGCCATGCACCCTGACGAGTGGCAGGCCCGCCTGGAGTTGGCCGCCTGTTACCGCGTGTTTGCGATGCTGGGCTGGACCGAGATGATTTACAACCACATCACCGTGCGCCTGCCGGAAAGCGTGGCCCAAGGGGACAAGCAATTCCTGATCAACCCCTTCGGCCTGCATTACTCTGAGGTGACCGCCAGCAAGCTGCTGAAGATCGATCTGCAGGGCAAGAAGCTGGGCAACAACCCCTGGCCTGTGAACCCGGCCGGCTTCACGGTGCATGCCGCCATTCATGACGGCCTGCCGGATGCGCACTGCGTGATGCACACCCACACCACGGCGGGCGTGGCGGTGGCCTGCACCCAGGGCGGGCTCGCCCAGAACAATTTTTACTCGGCGCAGCTGCACGACCTGGTGGCGTACCACGACTTCGAGGGCATCACCATCCACGCCGACGAGGCGCCGCGCCTGCTGAAAAACATCGGCGACAAGCCAGTGGTGATCCTGCGCAACCACGGCCTGCTGGCCTGGGCGCCGACCTTGCCGCTGTGTTTTGTGCGGCTGTGGACGCTGCAACGCGCCTGCGACATCCAGCAGGCACAAGCGGCCATGGGCCCGGCGATTGCCGTGCCGGAAGCCGTCGCGAAGAAAACCACCCACGACTCTTTCCAGTTCGACGCGCAGTTCGGCGCCGGCCAGGATGTCTTTGATGCACTGGTGCGGCAGGTGGACCGCATCGACGACAGCTATAAAAACTAGAGCACGCTACGCTCACCAAACAAGGGCTGGAGGCCAATTTGACTATCAAGAAGGTTTGTATTTACGGTGCCGGCGCGATTGGCGGCTGGGTGGGCGTGAAGCTGGCGCAGGCCGGTTGCGAGCTCAGCTTGGTGGCGCGCGGCGCGACCCTGACAGCGCTGCAGCAGCACGGCCTGCGGCTGCAAACGGGTGACGCGGTCACGTCGGCGAGGGTACAGGCCAGTGCCGATCCCGCCGAACTCGGCGTGCAGGACCTGGTGATCATCGCGGTCAAGGCGCCGGCCCTGGCCGAGGTGGCCCACGCCATCGCGCCGCTGATCGGCCCGGGCACCGTGGTGCTGACCGCCATGAATGGCGTCCCGTGGTGGTTTTTTGAAGGCTTCGGCGCGCAGTATGCCGGTACACGCCTGAAAGCCGTGGACCCGGACGGCGCGATTGCCCGCGCGATTCCGGCCCCACACATCATCGGCTGCGTGGTGCACGCAAGCTGCTCGCTGAACAGCCCCGGTTTTGTGAAGAACCACTTCGGCAACAAACTCATCATCGGTGAGCCCTCGGGCGCCACAACCGATCGCGTGCAGGCGCTGGCGACCCTGCTGGAGCGCGCCGGTCACGAGGTCGCAGTGTCGGAGCAGATCCAGAAAGACGCCTGGTACAAGCTCTGGGGCAACATGACAGTCAACCCGATCAGTGCCTTTACCGGCGCCACCACCGACCTGATTCTGGGCGACCCGCTGGTGCGGGACTTCATCTCCAGGGTCATGCTCGAAGCGAAGGAAATCGGCGCGCGCATCGGCATCCCCATCGACCAGCAGCCGGAAGACCGGCACGCGGTCACGCTCAAGCTGGGCGCCTTCAAGACCTCCATGCTGCAGGACGTGGAAGCCGGCAAGGCGGTTGAGCTTGATGCGCTGGTCACAGTTGTCAGGGAGCTGGGTCAACTGACCCAGGTGCCCACGCCATTCACCGACGCGCTGCTTGGGCTGTCGCGCCTGCATGCGAGAGTTCGACATCTTTATTGACAGGGGCTCAAAATGGCTCCTAAATGAAACTTAGTTCTATTTTGGAGCCATATTGTGACCACTTTATCCATCAAAGACGTTCCCGAAACCTGGGCAGAAGCCTTGCGCCAGCGTGCCGCACGCAATCACCGTTCGCTGCAAGGTGAGCTGATGGCCCTCGTGGAGCAAGCTGTCGGCAATGCCGCTGGCGCCGACAACCCCGCTGAGGCGCCAGGCGAGCGCGGCCGTCCGCGCATCGCCGGCTACGACAAGCGCGGCTGGCCCATCGTGCGTGTGGGCTGGAAAACAGTGGCGCAAGTCGCGGCAGACCTGAAAGTGAAGTTCCCAGACGGCGTCAGCAACCAGATTTCGAGTATCGACATCATTCGGCAAGATCGCGACAGCAGGTGAAGCCAATGCCCACCCTGCACGTTGCAGAACCGCCCGCGCAGTACCTGCTGCGGCCCGCGCTGGTTGTCGATTGCAGCTGCCTTGCCGGATTTGTTTTTGGCGAGGAATGGAGTGAGCAAGCCCGGCAACAGTTGGACGGGCGCACGCTACATGCGCCGCATCTTCTGCGCGTCGAACTGGCCAGCGTCACCGTCAAAAAATTGCGCAAGGGCGATGCGCATGCAAGTGAAGGCTTGGCGGAGGCTGCAACGATGGAAATCGAACTCCACCCTGTCGATGCCCCGGCCGTTGCTGACCTTGCCATGCGCTACGACCTGTCCGCGTACGACGCCTCCTATCTCTGGCTCGCCGCCGATCTCAAATGCCCACTGGCCACCTTTGACGACAAACTCGCCGCCGCCGCCAAGACCCATTTGGCCAGCCTCCTCTGACACAACACCGGCAATCCCCATGGCCAAAAACCCAGTCTCGCGCGCTCCGTCTCTGCACCGCTTTTTGGCGCTTGCTCCAAGGCGACGTTTTCAGGGCGAGCACATCACAACACTGCTGCGCAAGGTGCTGACTCTTTTGCCTGCTCAGTCGTGACGCCAAAACGCGCCATCAGCGGCGCCGCATTCGCCACCCTGCTGCTGATTGCATTGATGATGGGTGCCAACCATGTCGCCGCGCGCATCGCATTCAACAACGGCGTGGACGTCGCCACTGCGGTGGCGTTCCGCAGCGGCGTCACCACCGTGGTCATCGTGGCCTTGCTCGCCGTGGCGGGTGTGCATGTCGGCTTCAGCGCACGCCACAAGCGCATGTTGCCGCTGATCGGCCTGCTGATAGGCATCCAGAGCCTGTGCCTGTACTCCGCAGTGGCGCGCCTGCCAGTGGCGCTGGCGCTGCTGGCCTTCAACACCTATCCGATCTGGACTGCGCTGTGGGCCGCTGTGGTGTACCGGCAGAAACCAGAACCCGCCATGCTGATCGCCATGCCTGTCATCCTGGTCGGACTGGCGCTGGCGCTGGATGTGTTCGGCGCCGCCTCGGGCCTGGGCGCTTCCGGTCAGTGGGCCGGCATTGGCGCGGGGGTGGCCTTTGCGCTGGCGGCGGCCGGCACCTTCGGGCTGGCGCTGGTCATCACGCAGCAGGAAACCGCCGACGTGGACGGGCGCGTGCGCACCGCCACCACCATGGCCATCGCCGGACTGATTGCATTGAGCATGGTGGGCGTGCAGGGCGGCTTTCACCTGCCGCAGGCGGCCGCAGGCTGGTACGGCCTGGCGGCGTTGACCTTTCTGTACGGCACGGCCTTCACCATCATGTTTACCGTGTTGCCCAAGCTCGGCGTGGTGGGCAATTCAGCCATCATGAATGTGGAGCCGGTGTTTGCGCTGGTGCTGGCCTGGCTGATTCTGGGCCAGGCGATTGCGCCCGTTCAGGTGGCCGGGGCGCTGCTGGTGGTGGGCGCGGTGATGGTGCTGGGGTTGAGGAAGCGCTGAGGCCGAGCGGCGTCCGGTCTTTCAGCCGGCGCCCTTGATCAACCGGATGGCATGCGGGAGGGAATGCGCTGCGGGGACAAAATAATCCAGCATGGCGCCCAGGGCCACCGCGCAAAAAAGCGCGCCCATCAGGGGTTTCCAGGTCAGCCGCACCGCAGCCGACAACCAGCCTTCGCGCACCACACGCACCGCCGTGCGTGCCGAGACGTAAGAAAAAGCCAGTTCCACCGCCACCGTCAGCAGCGCTTCCCAGCCGAAATATAGCAGCAGCAAGCATCCGGCCCCGAGGAAAACGGCGCAACCGATCAGGAAAATGGCCACCACCGGGACCACCACCACAGCGCCTTCGTCGGCACTGCCGGCGGCTTCCAGCGCCCCGCTGGCCACATCCCCCAGGCTTCCCGAAACCTCCGTCCCCTCCGAAAAATCCCCGGAGGCACCGGCACCGCCAAAATCGCCACCGCCGCCCGACACCATGGCCGGGTCGGGCGCAGCCACGCAAGAGTTGCTGCTGCCGCCGATGTCGGGCAGCGGCACATCGCCGTGCCAACCGTCGTCACCGGATCGTTGCCTGACCAGGACGGCTGCCCAGGTACGCAGCACCAGCAAGTAAGCCAGGTAACCCACGCCCAGGGTGGCCGCATAACGCAAGGCCAGCGAGTCCGAGCCCATCAGCATCTGCAGATGCGCCGCCGCCCACATCACGCCCAGCACGATGGTGCCTATGCACAGGCCGTGCAACCCCAGCCAGTGGCGCTGGCGCAATTGCCTCTCCACACTGCTTTCCCACAACCGAACCGAGCGCCAGTTCGACAGGTTGATCATGCGGCCACCACCGGCACCCGCAGCGCCAGCGCGCACATCAGTTCATACCCGACCGTACCGGCCGCGTGCGCAATCTCGTCGATGGACAACACGGCGCCCGTGGATGACTGCCCCCACAAGGTGACCTCGCTGCCTATGCCGGCCTCGGGCACCGGCGTCAGGTCCACGGTGATCATGTCCATGCTGACGCGCCCCACCATGCGGCAGCGCACGCCGTTAACCATCACCGGCGTGCCTGTTGTGCAATGCCGCGGATAGCCGTCGGCATAACCGCAAGCCACCACACCTATGCGTAGCGGTCCGTCAGCGCTGAAGCTGGAACCGTAACCCACCGTGTCGCCGGCCACCAGGTTTTGAACGCCGATGATTTTTGACGACAAGGTCATGGTCGGCTGCAGCTCCCAGTCAGCGGCCGTGTGTTCTGGAAAATCGGGTGAGCTGCCGTAGACCGCGATGCCGGGCCGCACCCAATCCGACTTGTCGGTAACGACTGCACCATGGCGCAGCGCCGCAGCACTATTGCTCAGCGTGCGTTCGCCGGGCAGGTCATGTGTGACTGCCTCGAAAGCGTGAAGCTGCGCAGCAATGCCTTTGGGCCCGTCGGCATCGCTGAAGTGGGTCATCAGCGAAATCTCTTCGACCTGCGGCAGCGCATTGAGTCGCGTCCAGGCCGCACGGTAGCGCTCGGGCGCAAAGCCCAGCCGGTTCATGCCCGAGTTCATTTTGAGGAAGACACGGTGTGGCAACTGGGTCTTGTGCGTGGCGAGCATGTCAACCTGCTCGTCGCAGTGAACCGTGTGCCACAAGCCCAGGCGCGAGCACAGCTCCAGGTCGCGCAGTTCAAAGCAACCCTCAAGCAGCAGGATGGGGCCACGCCAGTCGAGTGCGCGCATGCGCCGCGCCTCGTCCAGGTCCAGCAGGGCGAAGCCGTCGGCGCCGCGCAGGCCCTCAAAAACCCGCTCGATGCCGTGGCCGTAGGCATTGGCCTTGACCACCGCCCAGACCCGGGCATCCGGGGCGGCGGCACGTGCGCGGGCCAGATTGCTTTGCAGCGCGGCAGTGTGAATGGTGGCAAGAATCGGGCGGGGCATGAGGGGGAACCTTGAGGTAAGGCGCGCCGGGTGGCGCGGGTTAACACAGTCAGCACAGGGTCAATTTCCGGATTCTGCCAGCTTGACGCGTGCTATAAACCTTCATCGTCTGGAGACATTCACTTTATCCTGCGGCATCGGCCCTATGATGCCTTCGCAATGGTGATCAAAACAGTTTAATGAAGCGCGGTTTTTACACCATCATGGCGGCCCAGTTTTTCAGCTCGCTGGCTGATAACGCGCTGTTTGTCGCCGCCGTCGAGTTGCTCAGGACCAGTGGCGCGCCCAAGTGGCAGCCGGCTGCGCTGGTGCCCATGTTTGCGCTGTTTTATGTGGTGCTCGCGCCTTTTGTCGGCGCCTTTGCCGATGCGCAGCCCAAGGGCAAAGTCATGTTCATCAGCAACGCCATCAAGGTGATCGGCTGCCTGATGATGCTGTTTGGCACCCACCCGCTGCTGGCCTATGCGATTGTCGGCCTGGGCGCCGCGGCCTACTCTCCAGCCAAATACGGCATCCTGACCGAACTGCTGCCGGCCTCGCAGCTGGTCAAGGCCAACGGCTGGATCGAGGGGCTGACGATTGCCTCCATCATCCTCGGTGTGCTGCTGGGTGGTCAACTGGTCGGCCATTCCGTCTCGCACCTGTTGCTGTCCTTCGACTTCCCGATTATTTCCACAGGCATTGACACGCCGCCTGAAGCCGCGATCTGCGCACTGATCCTGCTGTACGCCATTGCTGCCTGGTTCAACACGCGCATCCCGCTGACCGGCGTCGAGATGCGGCCCATGCCACGCAACAAGCTCGAACTGCTGCCCGACTTCTGGAACTGCAACGCCGCGCTGTGGCGCGACAAGCTCGGGCAGATCTCGCTGGCAACCACCACGCTGTTCTGGGGCGTGTCGGGCAACCTGCGCTATATCGTGCTGGCGTGGAGCGCCGCTGCGCTGGGTTACAGCACCACGCAAGCGTCGTCGCTGGTCGGTGTGGTGGCCATAGGCACGGCAGTCGGCGCCATCGTGGCATCCATGCGCATGCGGCTGGAGCACGCCACCATGGTGATGCCGCTGGGCATCGCGATGGGCCTGCTGGTGATCCTGATGAACTTCATCAGCAACGTCTGGGTCGCCGCGCCCTTTCTGATTTTGCTGGGCGGCCTGGGCGGCTTCCTGGTCGTGCCGATGAACGCGCTGCTGCAGCACCGCGGCCACAACCTGATGGGCGCCGGCCGCTCGATTGCCGTGCAGAACTTCAACGAGCAAGCCTGCATCCTGGCACTGGGCGCCGGCTACAGCCTGTCCACCGGCATAGGCCTGTCGGCCTTTGGCGCCATCACCACCTTCGGCGTGGTGGTGGCCGGCTTCATGTGGGTGATCCAGCGTTGGCACAAAAGCAATTGCATCCACCACAAGGAGCAGGTGGAGCACCTGCTGACCATCGCCCGCAGCGACAAGTCTCATTGATGCGGGACGGCATTCTGGTTCGACGGCCTGCGGGCGGTTTTACGCCCTCTTGCGAACTCACTTCATGAGCCCTCGTGCCAAAGCCCTGGCCGCAGGGGCCCTCGTCTGCAACGCCTTCGTCTGGGGCGTGTCGTGGTGGCCGTTTCGCGAGCTGCAGGCCATGGGCCTGCACCCGCTGTGGTCCACCGCGTTGATCTACTTCTTCTGTCTGGCCGGCATCTCGGCATGGCGACCCGGCGCCTGGCGCAGCTTCGCACACCACCCGCAATTGTGGTGGCTGGCCGTCGCTGCCGGCCTGACCAATGTCGGCTTCAACTGGGCAGTGACGGTCGGCGACGTGGTGCGCGTGGTGCTGCTGTTTTATCTGATGCCGGCGTGGTCGGTGCTGCTGGCCTGGTTGCTGCTGGGCGAGCGGCCGACGCGCGCATCGCTGCTGCGCCTGTTGCTGGCCATGACCGGGGTGATCATCGTCCTCAAGGAGCCCGCCTCGCCCTGGCCGTTACCGCAAGACGCAGCCGACTGGCTGGCGCTGATGGGCGGGCTCAGTTTTGCGGCGACCAATGTCATGCTGCGCAAGCTTGAGTACACCCCGGATGCATCCCGCATGCTGGCCATGTTCGGCGGCGGCGCCATCATGGCCAGCGGCGCCGCCTTGCTGGGCTTGATCGGCGGCACCGTGAGCGCTCCGCTGTGGAGTGTCGTCTGGGTGCCGCTGGCGCTGGGCCTGAGCCTGGCTTTTCTGGTCAGCAACATGGCGCTGCAGTACGGGGCTGCCCGGCTGGCTGCCAGCACCACAGCCGTTGTGATGCTGACCGAGATCCTGTTTGCCAGCATCTCGGCGGCGCTGCTGGGCGCAGCGGAATTCAGCCCGCGCATTCTGCTGGGTGGCAGCCTCATCGTGCTGGCCGCTGTTTTGGCAGCCAGGAAATAGCCCCCCGGTTGATCCCTGCGCCTGCGAACTGGCGAAGTCAGATCCGCGGCCCCGGCATGAATTCAAGACCTCCCAACGCATCGCGCTGCAGTACAGTGGCAAGTCCAACAAGGAGCACACCATGAGCAGCATTTACGACTTTGAAGCGCAGCAGATCGACGGTAAGGACATTGCGCTGTCCAGCTTCAGGGGCAAGGTCATGTTGATTGTCAACACCGCCAGCAAATGCGGCTTCACGCCGCAGTTCGGCGGGCTGGAGGAACTGCACAAGGCCTATACCGGCAAGGGCCTGGTGGTGCTGGGTTTTCCGTGCAACCAGTTCGGCTCGCAGGACCCGGGCGCCGACGGCGAGATCGCCGAGTTCTGCCAGGTCAACTACGGCGTGAGTTTCCCGATGATGGGCAAGATTGACGTGAATGGCCCGGCCGCGCACCCGCTGTACAAATGGCTGTCGTCCGAAGCCCCCGGCCTGCTCGGCAGCAAGTCCATCAAGTGGAACTTCACTAAATTCCTGGTGGGCAAAGATGGCCAGGTTCTCAGGCGTTATGCGCCGACCGACAAACCGGCTGACCTGGCGAAGGATGTGGAAGCCGCGCTCGCCGCTTGAGCCCGAACAAGGGCCGGAGCCAGGCGCTACGGCGCACAAGGGCCGTGATCGTCCAGCACCCTGCCATCGTCAGCAACACCAGCAACGCTGGTTCCACCGCAGGCCCCAGCTGCAACGGCGCCAGCCACCATATGGCCACAATGATCACGGTCTGGTGCAGCACATACCAGGGATAGACCGACTCGTTGGCCCAGGACAGCCAGCGCCAAGGGCGGTTCAACTTCACATGGCCCCAGCCCAGGATGGCCAGCAGGGCCGTCCACAGGTACAGATCAGCGACCAGGCGCAACAGCTGGCGCGGCGCTGCCAGCTCCGAAGGCAGGGCACGCAGGCCCATGTAAACCGCCAGCAGCACCATTGCCGCGCCCAGGGCCGGCCAGCGCAAGCGCGCCGCTTCGGCCCACCAGCCTTCGTCCGTGCCTATCCACCAGCCGTAGAGGAAGAGGGTGAAATACACCGCATGCAGCCAGCCGTCACCGATCAGGTCCAGCGTGGGCGGGAAATGCGGCCAGAGAACCAGTGACCACAACATCAGCGGCAGTGCCGGCACCGCCAGCAAGGCCACACCGCGTAGCCCGGCAAACACCCTGCGCAAGCGCTGGCCGGCAGCCGACTCCAGGGCAGGCAGCAGCAGGAGCAGCACGCTGGTGTAAAGCCACAGGTAGGGCAGGTACCAGAGATGGTTCCAGGTGACACCGAAGTCCGAGCCGTCAAACGCATTTTTCGGCCAAGGCCCACCGGCGGCGTAGCGCAGCAGGAAGGCGCCAAAACCGGGGGAGATGCTGCCGTTGTCCACCCCCTGGGCGTAGGCCTGAAAGGGCACGACCACCGCCATACCGAAAACCAGCGGCAGCAGCAGCCGCCAGCTTCGCTGCAAAAACAGGGCGCCCGCACCCTGGCCCCGTTGCAGAAAACCCAATGCCAGACCGGAAATCAGAAAAACCAGGTCCATGCGCCATAAATTGAGCGCACGCATGGGCAGCTGCAGCCACTCGGCCGCATGCGGACTTTTCAGGTGCCAGTGCCAGTCGGCCACGTAATACATGGCCACGTGGTAGAGGATGACCAGGCTAAAAGCCAGGGCGCGCAGGGCATCGATGTCGTGACGGCGGTTCATGGTTTTCTCCTGGGCGAAACACAAGTGGTTCAAGTGGCGGCCATTTTTTGCGCGCCAGGCTTCTTCGGGCACCCCCGACGGGACAAGTAGCGGCGTTTTTGTGACGAGTGGTGACCCCAGGGGACGAAAAAGCGACCACGCTTCCCCTAGACTGACGCCATGTCAGACGAAACAAGCACCTGGCTGGCGCGTTACCAGCACTGGCGCCGCCGCGCAGAAATAGGCTTCTGGGTGCTGGTGCTGACGGTCCAGATGCTGGCCAACAGCATCACCACCTGGATGGACCTGCGCACCGCGCCCTTTGCCCAGCCCCTGGTCTGGGAGCTGTCGAGCAACCTGACCGTCGGTTTGCTGATCCCGGTACTGATTGCGTTTGAACGGCGCTTTCCCCTGCGCTGGGACACGCTGTGCCGCAACCTGCCCTGGCACCTGGCCGGCACGCTGATGTTCTGCGCCGCACATGTGCTGGTGGTGATGACCATGCGCAAGGCGGCTTATGCGGCCGTGGGCGCCAGTTACACCCCCGGCAACTGGATCAGCGTGTTCGGTTACGAGTACCTCAAGGACATGCGCAGTTATGTGCTGATTCTTGCCGCCGTGCTCGGCTACCGCTTGCTGTTGCTGCGGCTGCAGGGCGAAGCGCGGCTGCTCGATGCCCCCGAGACTGCCTCTGCCGCCCCGCCTTCCGACGCCCCGCCGGCGCGCCCTGAGCGTTTTCTGGTGCGCAAGCTGCGCAGCGAATTCCTGATTGCCGCAGCAGACATCGAATGGCTGCAGGCCCAGGGCAACTACATTGGCATCCACGTCAACGGCCACGACTATCTGCTGCGCTCAACCCTGTCGGACTTCCTCAGCCAGCTTGACCCGGCGCGTTTTGTGCAAGTGCACCGCAGCTACGCCGCCAACCTCGACCGCGTGGCAGAAATCGAGCCCCTCGACAGCGGCGACGCCCGCCTGCGCATGAAGGACGGCAGCCAGATTCCCTGCAGCAGGCGCTACCGCGCAGCCCTGGGTGGACAAGCGCAAAATAAGGCGACAGCCCTTTAAATACGGGCGCAGACAGCTATTGATTCAATAGCAAACAACTTTCACCCTCGCGGTTCGGAGCGCCGATATGGCGCAGGAAATCGCCAGCGTCTTACCGGCTTCCTGCTGGAACCCGCCCTCCAGCACCTCCATGGTCTGGATACGGTCGATCCGGAAGCTGCGGAAGTTGCGGCGCGCTTCGCACCAGGCCGCCAACGTCCAGACCTTGCCCCAGAAAAAGCAGCCCAGCGGGCGAATGGTGCGTCGGCTGGTTTTGTCTTGCTGGTCGCGGTAATGCAGCTGCACCTTGTGCCTGGTCTGGACGGCCTCACGCAGCTGCTGCAGGCGCTGCTGGTTGCCGGTGTCGACCCCGAAAAGAGGCGCATAAATCGCCAGGCCTTCTGCCGCAGCACGCGCAGCGGCGGGCAGGACCGACAGGATTTTGCCCAGCGCATCTTCTGCCTCGCGGGCCAGGCCGGGGTCCAGGCCCTGCTGCGCCAGACGCACCGAGGCCACCAGCGCCTTGGCTTCCTCCTGCGTGAACATCAGGGGCGGCAGTTCAAAACCAGCGCCCAGCCGGTAGCCGACGCCGGCCTCGCCTTCGATCGGCACACCCTGGTGCTGCAGCTCGGCGACGTCGCGGTAGATAGTGCGTTCAGACACCGCCAGGCGACCGGCCAGTTGCGCCGCCGTGCTGAGGCGACGGCCCCGGATAAGCTGGACTAGCCCGGATATTTCATTAGCAGGAGTCGGCAGCCCCGTGCCGAAGCGCGTTGTCATTGGTGTTCGATGTCAATTGCAACCGGGGACTGCCAATGCCAAAGTGTACGCAAGAACGG
>NZ_JACDDD010000100.1 GCF_013817205.1 Polaromonas sp. | reverse complement strand
GGCCAAGGCGTTGTCATAGCTGTCGCCCTTGCTACCCACCGAGGGCTCTATGCCAGCCTCAGCCAAGCGCTCGGAGTAGCGGATAAGGTGCGCGGCCGCATCGTCGTCAAAATCTGAGTTGCCGCGCCAAAACATTCACGGAGACTGACCATGACAAGTTACGCCGACTTCTACCGCCGTTCGATTGATGAGCCCGACGCCTTCTGGGCCGAACAGGCGAAGCTGATCGACTGGCAGCGGCCCTTCACGCGCGTCTGCAACTATGACAACCCGCCGTTTGTGCACTGGTTCGAGGGCGGCAAGACCAACCTTTGCCACAACGCGGTGGACCGGCACCTGAAAGACCGGCCTGACCAGGCGGCGCTGATTTACGTTTCGACCGAGACCGGCCTTGAAAAAACATATAGCTTCGCCGAGCTCCACCGCGAAGTGCAGCGCATGGCGGCCAGCCTGCAGGCACTGGGCGTGCAGAAGGGCGACCGCGTGCTGATCTACATGCCCATGGTGGCGGAAGCCGCGTTTGCCATGCTGGCGTGCGCGCGGCTGGGCGCCATCCATTGCGTGGTGTTTGGCGGCTTTGCCAGCGGCTCGCTGGCATCGCGCATCGACGACGCGACGCCCAAAGTGGTTGTCAGCGCCGATGCCGGCTCGCGCGGCGGCAAGATCGTGCCCTACAAGCAGCTGCTCGACGAAGCCATTCGCCTGTCCAGCCACAAGCCACAGGCGGTGCTGCTGACCGACCGCGCGCTGGCCCCGATGACGATGGTCGCAGGGCGCGACCATCTCTGGAGTGCACTGCGCGCCGCGCACATTGATGCGCAGGTGCCGTGCGAATGGCTGGACTCGACCGACATCAGCTACACCATCTACACCAGCGGCACCACCGGCAAACCCAAGGGCGTGCAGCGCGACACTGGCGGCTACGCGGTGGCGCTGGCGGCCAGCATGACACACATCTTCGACGGCCGCGCCGGTGAGACTTATTTCTCGACCAGCGACATCGGCTGGGTGGTAGGTCACAGCTACATCATCTACGGCCCCTTGATTGCCGGCATGGCGACGCTGATGTACGAGGGCCTGCCGACCCAGGGCCTGGACAAGCAGGCCGACGGCGGCATCTGGTGGCGCCTGGTTGAAAAATACAAAGTGACGGCGATGTTCAGCGCGCCCACTGCCGTGCGGGTGCTGAAAAAGCAGGACCCGGCGCTGCTCAAGAAGTACGACCTGTCCAGCCTGCGCGCCCTGTTCCTGGCGGGTGAGCCGCTGGACGAGCCGACCGCGCGCTGGATCAGCGAGGGCTTGAATGTGCCCATCATCGACAACTACTGGCAGACCGAAACTGGCTGGCCGCTGCTCACCGTGGCCAACGGTGTAGAGCAAACCCCCAGCAAGTTCGGCAGCCCGGGCATCCCGATGTATGGCTACCGGGTCAAGCTACTGCACGAATCGACCGGCGAAGAACTGACCCAGCCCAATGAAAAAGGCGTGGTGGTGCTGGAAGGCCCGACACCGCCCGGCTTCATGCAGACGGTGTGGAAGGACGATGCACGCTTCGTCAACACCTACTGGAAAACGGTGCCCGGCAAGATGGTTTACAGCACCTTCGACTGGGGCATACGTGACGAGGACGGTTATTACTTCATCCTCGGCCGCACCGACGACGTGATCAATGTGGCTGGCCACCGGCTGGGCACACGCGAGATCGAGGAGAGCATCTCCGGCCATGCTGGCGTGGCCGAGGTGGCGGTGGTCGGTGTGGCCGACAGCCTCAAGGGTCAGGTCGCCATGGCCTTTGTGGTGCCGAAAGACGGCAGTGTGCTCGGAGACAGTGCGGCCGCGCTCAAGCTCGAAAGCGAGATCATGAAGCGGGTGGACGGTGACCTCGGTGCGCTGGCCCGGCCATCGCGTGTGCGTTTTGTCTCGCTGCTGCCCAAGACGCGCAGCGGCAAGCTGCTGCGCCGCGCCATCCAGGCGGTGTGTGAAGGCCGCGAGGCCGGCGACCTGACCACCCTGGACGATCCGGCGGCGCTGCAGCAGATCCGGGATCGGGTGCAGGCCGGTTGAGTCCAGGGGCGGCTCTTACAAGCAAAATCGGCCTCCAGCCCTGGTCGGTATTGCGTAGGCAGCTATCAAAACAGGAGCAATCCAGAAATACCTGTCTCCCCCTCATGGGGCCGGCGGCAAAGGTGGCAAGGTAAAGGCGACAGGCGCCAGCCCGTCGCGCGATCGCTGCGCCATCCAGGCCCACGCCGTCTCCCAGTCCCGCACCCGCGATCGCAGGTCAAACAAGGCGGACTCAGGCGTCACGGCGCGAACCTGCCCGGCCAGTTGTGACAAGGCCTGAGCATCCCGCCCCAATCGCACTGCCTCGGAAACATAGACTTGCGGGTTGTCCACGATGCAGCCGGGCAGGCCGGCGGCCCGCAGCAGGCTGCCACCCATGCGCGAAGCCATGGAGTCTCCCGCGCAACTGAGGGCCGGGACCCCGCTGCGCAGCGCTTCCTCCAATCCCTCGGCTGCACTGCAGCGCAGGGGATCCAGGAAGAGGTCAGGGTAGCGCGTACCTTCCACGGCCACGCTTGATGGGTCAGTAAAGAGCAGCCGTGAGTCGGCAATACCGGCAGCTTCTGCCTCCCGTGCCAGGTTCGCCGCTGCGGCAGGCCTGCAGTTCGGCAGGAAGAGTACCGCCTCCGGCAGCGCCTGCAGAATTTTCATCCAGGCCCTGAAGGTGTCGGGATCCAGCGTGGCAGGCAAAAACCGCGAACAAAGCACCAAGGCCGCCGGGCAGTCGCTCGGCACCAAAAGCGGACTGGGTGCTCCGTGATCGTCGCCGTGGACGGCGAGCCAGCAGGTGTGGGGCAGCCTGAGCACCGGCCCGTAGGGCGCCAGATCGAGACCGTCCGGATGAATGAAACGGTCCGAGATGTTGTAGTCGCAGGGGGTGGGCGGATGATGCCGGTGCCAGGTGAGCTGCCGGATTTGCACTGGCGCCACGCGCAGGGCGGGGATCTCTGGCCGGCAAGCCGACGACGCAAAGGCCATATCGACAAAGATATCGAGCTGGTCCAGCCGGATACGCGCCGCGAGTTCCACATCGGTCAGGTGCGCGGTCTCCATCACGTTGGCCGCATGCGGACGCAGGCATTCCATATGCGCAGGATCAGGCCGATACGTGCTGCCGTACACATGGATGGCAAATCGCGCATGGTCGTGAAGCGCCAGCTGCCGCTGCAGGGCGAAGCGCTGCAGCGGGTTGCGCAGGCTGGGAACGGCCAGGCCCACATGAATGCGGGTGTCCGCGCTGCGTGCAGCCGTCCTGCGGCCCGGCTTGAACGCCGGCAGGCGGGCAGTCATGGCTTCGTCAATGGTTTTGACCGAGCCCTGCCGCATCTGCGCCAGTTCACTCTCGTGCAGGTCCAGCATGAGGCCGTAGAACTGGGCATCGCGCCAGTCGCGATATCGCCCGGTGCGGGCGTTGTCGGCGAGCGACTCGCGCAGGGCGATAACCAGCTTTGTATTGCTGCGCCAGTCGCATTCCGCCATAGCTTCGAAAGCCTGGCCTGTGAACAAACTCAGAGGGTCGGGCGAAACTTGAGGAGCGGGCCGGAGCACGCGCTCGGGATCCGTCGGTGTCAGCGCCTGCGCCAGAAAGGACTGCAGCCAGGCCTGCGCGCGGCCGTCCAGGCCGGCTGTGAGCTGGCGGGACTGTTCGAAATCTCCGTTGAACGCCAGCACAGCGATACGTCTGGCGGTGATGTCCAGATGCTCCGGAAAGCGCAATGCGGCCGCATCAAGCACATTCAGCGCTTCGGGGTAACGCCGTGCGCCCGCCAGGAAGTCCGAGAGGTTGTGGTGATAGCTTGGATCCCCCGGCGCGAGCTCAAGACATTTTTCGGCGTAACTGATCGCCAAGTCCCATTGCGATTGGGTCGCTGCGAGCAGCCCGAGGTTGTTGAGCGACCGCAGGTGGGCCGGATCCAACTGCAGCGCGCGCGTGTAGGCCAGGTGAGCCTGCGCCATGTCACCGCAGGTTTCCGCGGCGATGGCCAGATTGGCGGCACCGTCGGCGTCCTCCATCAACTGCGGGGCCACGCTCATCAAGGTATGGTAAGCCGCGTTGGGTCGGGACAATTCCGACAGCACGGTCGCTATTGCGGTGGTTGTGTTGATGTTGCCAGGCTCCAGCGCGCCTGCCTGCTCGAACGCTGCAAGAGCCTGCTCAAGTTGACCGGTGGCATGGAGCTCGATCCCGCACGCCATCCATCCCGCATGGTCGACGGGATCTGGCGCGTTGGTGGAGGGCATGAGCAGAATTATGTGGCAGCTATTTCAGATGCCTTGGGTTACGGCGGGTACTGGAAGTGAATTCATGGTTGGGCAAGGATAATCCCAAGAATCATGATTTCCTTCGTACCACCGCCGGGATTGTCGAGCCTGCACTTGTTGGGACAATTTGGCACGCTTTATACGGGTGCAGAACGCGAAATTCTTGATATGCAGCGGTTGCTATCAGGCAGAAGGAGCGTACATATCTGGTCAGACACGGCGCCCCATCGCGGCTATGCGGAGCACGGTGTGGCCGCCATTCAGCCGTTTGCGCATCGGTTTCCGAGGGATGGTGTGTTGCTTGTCGCCGGCGTGCATGTCGGACTTGGACCGTGGCTTAAATACGCGCGGTTTGAGCGAATCATCGTTCTTTACAACTTGGCAAATCATTTGCAGCTTTTTGCAATGATTGAGCGGGTGCGAGAGGCAACGGGCGTAGAACCCGAGTTGATTTTTGTGTCGCATATGCTGCAACTGAGTGTGTCGTTACCAGGCGCAGTTGTTCGCAGTGTTATGAATATTGATCCGTTTGTAGCGCTGGTCCATTCACGTTTGGCGCAGGTGAACGCGGGCGCGAATGAAATGGCCCCGAAGCAATTTGTAGTCGGCCGCGCAAGCCGCGATGCGCTGGATAAGCATCATCCCGACGATCCGGCCCTGTACCGCATGTTGGCCAGTAGGGGGATTCAGGTGCGAGTTATGGGCGGTACCTGTCTGGCCCCTGCTCTGGAAGGTGTTGAACGCATTGAACTACTCCCTGCAGGCGCTCAGTCAGTTCCCGAGTTTTACGCATCGCTGGATGTGTGCTTTTACCGGACGGGGGTTTCGACCGAGGCTTACGGTCGCGTGGTCGTCGAAGCCATGGCAAGTGGCTTGCCGGTGGTTGCGCACCGGCGAGGAGGATATACCGAGATCATTGAAGACGGCAAAACCGGTTTTTTGATTGACACCCAGGAAGAAGCTTACGATGCCGTGCTCAGTTTGCATGCGGCAACCAACATGCGCGCTGTAATCGGCTTGGCAGCATCACAGAAGGCTGAGGAATTGCACGGTCCGGTGGCTACCGAGCGCGAGTTGGCCTTTCTGTTGCGGTGAGAAACTCACTGTTTTTGAAAAACTGCAGCACCAGCAAAGTTGCCGTTGCCATTCGCGGCACTGTTGCCACGGTAAGTGAGGGCGGCACGCGCAGCATTCGGGCCTGAAAAAAATCCTTGGACATTACCGCTACTCGAAAACGTTTGTCCGGATAAGGTCATAAAGCCTGCAGATACAGTGCCGAAACTCGTCACTATGGACGTGCTTACATAGCCAATCGAAAAATCTGCTGAAAAAGTCGCGCTGTTTAACGTGCCGCTTGCGCCCGTGTATAGCGTCGGGGCAGTGGAGCCCACAAGTGTGTAGCTTGCACTTCCAGTTGTTGGCATCACCGCAGTCGGTTGGCCTGCAACATGGTGTAGATAACTGAGAGGGCCCGAGGTTGTGGCCGTGCCCAGGGTGGTTCTTGTTGCGCTGGTCCACACGCCCCAGCCGATGAAGTCGTTGTTAGCGGTGTCACCCAGAAAACCGGAGGAGCCGACAGTATTTGGCACGTAGCTGAAGTTCGGGTCGTTGAATTTGGTCACCTTTCCAGCGTCCAATACGGTCAACGCACCTCCGGCGGATACAACGGTGGTCGTACTCAACTGAGGATCATGGAGCGCACGAACCAGCATGTTGGTGAAGCTGCCAGTCGAGGGAGCAGGCGCTGGGGCAGGAGCAGGAGCAGGAGCAGGCGCTGGGGCAGGAGCAGGGGCAGGCGCTGGGGCAGGAGCAGGCGCAGGCGCAGGAGCAGGAGCAGGAGCGGGAGTGACCGTTGCGACGACCTCGGACTTCCCAGCGTCGTTGACCTTGTCGCCGACCACCGTGGGCTGTTTCTCCGTCGGAGGTGTGTCCACTTTGGCTTGTGCGCTGGTCCGAACCGGTGGTGTCACGTTGTCGATCACCCTGACCGACTCGCCTGCCACCAGGCCGATGCAGCCGCTCTGGTTGCATACCTCTATCTTGTCGAGCTCACTGGTGATGCCCAGCGTGCCGTCGGGGTTGTAGCCGACCTTGAACCCCGAACCGCGGATCCCAATGGTGGCGGTGGTGGTGGTGAGCTTGTAATTGTCGCGGTTGCGCTTGCCGATCAACCCGGTGATGGCGCGCATGCTGCCGCGCAGCAGATCCACCAGGAAGCGGTCTTCCTTGGGATCGTTCTGGTCCACGTAATTGGCAATCTTGAACTCGGTGTTGGGCTGCAGCGAGATCAGTCCGCCGTCGGTGAACTTGACCTGCGCGCGCCCGTTGTTGCCGGTAACGATGGCAGTGCCGCTGTCGATGTTGTTGCCCTTGGCCAAGGCCGCGACGCGGCCATCGGTCTGCCGGAGATTGACCTCGCCGGCCGTGAACTGCGCAATGCCGGCAAGTGCGTGCGCCTGCAGCGGGTAGGCGGCTGCCAGCGCCATCAGCAGTGCGGCATTTTTGAGCCTGAAGGATTGTTCCATGATGGGAGCCTCGAAAGTCTTTACAGAAACCAGAAACCGGAGCGCTTAGAAATCCCTGCGCACGGTCACAGACAAAACCTGTTTGCTGAATTCTGAAATCGCGATATTGGAGTTGGTCTTGAGCAGCGACAACTGCGGCGTGATACGCCAGTTGACAACCGGGACCCAGGTCAATCCAAGGTTGAGACTGGTTTGCTGGTCACGTCGCGTCACCAAAAACAGTGGGTCAACGCCACCGTAGCGGCGCACCTCGTATCCCATATTGGCAAACACATCCACGTCAGCGTTAACGGATTGCTGCAAACCGGCGCGCAGGCCGGCGAGTCGGTGCCCGAGGTGGGGGACGCCGGCTGAGCGCTCATTTTCGGTACCGGCATAGACGCCTCCAAAGGCCAGCAGGCCGCTGCGAAATGCCGTGGCGTAGGACGTGCCAATCACATAGCGATCAGCATCGCGCAGGGTCTGACCTGGATAACGCAAGGTGGACAGCTGCAGATAGGTGGTCCACTGGCTGGCTGCATCGGGACGGTGGGTCCATTCGCCGACCACGCCCCATTGGTTGCGCACGGGATGGTTGTCGGCGGCGAACGCGCCAGCCTGCGCAGCCACCGTGTATTCGTTCTTGTCAACTTTGTAGCTGGCGCCGACATTCAGGTCAAACTGGCGCGTGTCGAAATCGTTGTAATCGTTATTGAAACGGTAGCCGCCCGAGACGCCAGCGATCAGCGAGAGCCTGGGGTCGACTACGTAGCGCCCGGAGATACCCGCACCAACGCTGTAAAAGGTGTCCTTGAGCTTGACGCTCGTGGGTCCCAGCGTGAGCACCAGCCCGCCCAGTGCGGGAACAGCGACATTGGCGTTGGTGGGCCCGCTGTTGATGTTGCTATCCCTGCCGATGCCGGCCTCCAAGTAGCCGCGGATGGAGGAGCGGGCCGCTTCCTCGTTGCGGTCAATGGCCTGCAGGAATTCGTCGATCTTTCGCGCGGCTTCCGGCGGGATGCCGTCGCGCTTGGTCTCCTGCAGCACCTGGCGCGCCGCCTGGTTGTCGCCCAAGGAAAACAGCGCGCGCCCGAGCTCGGCGCGAGCCCGGGAATTTGCCGGCTGAACCGTCAGGACGCGCTCCAGCGCAAAAACGGCGCGCGTGAACTGGCCAGTTTCGTTGGCGGCGATGCCCAGCACGGTGTCAAAGTCAGGATCGCCTGCGCGCTCAGGTTCGACCGCGGCAAGCCGGTCGAATGCCTGTTGGGCCTTTCCCTGTTCTACCAGCAGCAGGGATTCACGCACCAGGGCATCGGGTTCTGCGCGAACAGGTCCGGCTAGCAGCACCGATGTGCAAGCAAGGAGGATCCAGGGGGCCGACCGTTTGAAGAAAGACATAGTGCGTAAGGGTTGGTAACGGCCACAAGTTATTTGGAGTTTTATAGCACGGGTGTTTCCAGATCATGGACTTTTTCCGGTGACTTTTGTCCACTAAGTCCCCCTCTCGCGCCCGGCTGTTGTGTGTGTGCACCAATCGTCAGTCGATGCACGGAGCTGGTGCGCCAGGATTGCCTGCAAGCAGCACGAGCAAGGGTATTCCCGGTAGGCATTGCCAAAGCAGAATCTTAATATCAGTCATTGCTTATATTCAAGGGCTATAGGGATGGACACCATGATTCAGGCCGGCGCCAAAGCAGAACAGGGCCGGGTTTTCGAGCTGGCCGCAGAGCTGTTTGCCGTGCTGGCCACGCCCATGCGTTTGCGGGTGTTGAGCGCCCTGTGCGAACGCGAAAAGTCGGTCAACGAGTTGTTGGCCGAGATTGACACCACGCAGCCCAACCTCTCACAACATCTGGCCGTGCTGTACCGCACCGGTGTGCTCGCCAAGCGCAAGGAGGGCACGCAGGTGATTTACCGCGTGCAGAGTGAAAAGGCGGTGGCCTTGTGCCGAAGCGTATGTACTCAAATTGCAATTGAACTCGATGAGCCCGACGCACTGTCCCCGGGCGAGGCACTGTCGCCGGTGCAATTGGAGCGCTCATGTTGAACCGCTTCATCCGGCGCGCGCCAGAAAATTTCCTCGATCGGGAGCAGATTCAGGCGGTACGCGCCGGGCGCCGCAGTTTCCTCGCGGGCGCCATGGCCGCAGCTGCCGGCGCCATGGCGACGCAGCGGGCCTTGGCGCAAGCCGCAGACGACCCGGCCATCATGAACCTGCCCGCGCACAGCAAAGGGCTTGGCCAGCCGGTGGCGGCCCGCGGCTACGGCCTGCCCAGCGAGTGGGAGAAAAACCTGCAGCGCCGGCAAAGCCCGGGCCTCACGCGGGTGCCGCAGTCCAGCGTCAGTTTTGCGCCCCTGCAGGGGCTGTTCGGCATCATTACGCCGAGTGGTCTGCATTTCGAACGTCATCACCAGGGCTGGTGGGACATTGACCCGTCCCAGCACCGTCTCATGATCAACGGCTCGGACGACAGCCTGCTCAAGCGGCCGACCGTTTTCGGCATGGACGAGCTGATGCGCCTGCCCAGCACCAGCCGCATGCACTTCATCGAATGTGGGGCGAACACCGGCATGGAGTGGGGCAATGTGGCAGTGCCGACGGTGCAGTACACCCACGGCATGCTCAGCTGCAGCGAGTTCACCGGCGTGCCGCTGCGCACCCTGCTCGAGATGTGTGGCGCCGACTTCAAGCGCGCCAAATTTGTATTGGCTGAAGGCGCTGACGGCTCCGG
Organism: Polaromonas sp.; assembly: GCF_013817205.1. Classification (GTDB taxonomy): domain Bacteria; phylum Pseudomonadota; class Gammaproteobacteria; order Burkholderiales; family Burkholderiaceae_C; genus Polaromonas. The sequence continues at coordinate 2,141 of NZ_JACDDD010000100.1, read as the reverse complement.
CATGACCCGCACCATTCCCATGAGCATGGTGCTGGACGGCCAGGTGCTGGTGGCTTATGGGCAAAACGGCGAAATGCTGCGCCCCGAGAATGGCTACCCGCTGCGGCTGGTGGTGCCGGGCGTGCAGGGCGTGAGTTGGGTCAAGTACCTGCGACGTATCGAACTGGGCGACATGCCCTACGGGACCAAGGACGAGGCCATTCACTACGTGGACCTGTTGCCTGACGGGACCCATCGCCAGTACACCAGCATCCAGGAGGTCAAGAGCGTCATCACCTCGCCCAGCGGGGGGCAGGTCTTGCTTGAGAAGGGCTTTCACACCATCACCGGCCTGGCCTGGAGTGGTCGCGGCAAGGTCAAACGCGTGGATGTGTCAGTCGACGGTGGCAGGAACTGGAGACCGGCGCGTCTCGAGGGGCCGGTGCTGTCGAAATGCCTGACGCGTTTCAATGCCGATTTTGTCTGGGACGGCAAGCCGGCGTTTTTCCAGAGCCGTGCCGTCGATGACACCGGTCACGTTCAGCCGACCTATAGTGCGCTGCGTAAAGTGCGCGCCTCCCGCAGCATTTATCACAACAACGCGATCCAGTCCTGGGCGTTGGCGGAAAACGGGGAGGTCGGCAATGTCCAGCTGGCTTAAGCCCGCGCTGGTCCTGGCGGTTGTTCTGTGGACGGCGTCAGCGCCGGCCGCTGGGCCATCTGAAAAATTCCCCGGTATAGGCCGCGCCGCGACCTCCAACGAGATCAAGGCCTGGGATATCGACGTACGACCCGATTTCAAGGGTCTGCCCAAAGGTCAGGGTTCGGTGCGCCAGGGCGAGGTGGTTTGGGAGGCGCAATGCGCGTCCTGCCATGGCACATTTGGAGAGTTGTCGGATATCTTCACACCGATTGTTGGCGGCACCTCGACCGCAGACATACGCACCGGCCGCGTTGACAGCCTGCTGCCCGGCGCCAACCAGCCGCAGCGCTCCACCTTGATGAAGGTTTCCACCTTGTCCACATTGTGGGACTACATCAACCGAGCCATGCCCTGGAACGCGCCCAAGTCTTTAAGCGCCAATGAGGTCTACGCCGTCACGGCCTACATCCTGAACCTGGGCAACATCGTTCCGGCCGACTTCACGCTGTCCGATGCCAACATGCGCGAGGTACAGGAGCGCTTGCCTAACCGCAAGGGCATGAGCACCGCGCACGCCATGTGGCCCGGCAGGGAACTCGGCGGCCATGCCAGGCCGGACGTGCAGGGATCGAGTTGCGTGCATGACTGCAAAGCCGGTGTGGCCGTGCGAAGTTTCCTGCCTGACTATGCTCGCAACGCGCACGGCCAGCTGAGCGAGCAATCGCGCCTGGTCGGTGCCAGCCGCGGTGCAGACACGAGTCGGCCGCCGCCTGCGACTTCGGTGCCAAATCCGGCTTTAGCCCTTGCTGTACCTGCGAAAGATGCTCCTGAAAAGATAGCAACCAAGGTGCCAGCTGGAGCGGCAGAAACCGCCGCCGTGATGCCGGTGCTGCAGAAAAATGCCTGCATCGCCTGCCATGGCATGGACAACAAAATTGTCGGACCGTCTTTCAGGGAAATAGCCAACAAATATAAAGGCCGTGCCGACGCGGTGAATTACCTGTCGGGCAAAATCAAGGTCGGCGGGCAGGGCGTCTGGGGCAATGTGCCGATGCCGCCGCAGGCGCTGAGCGAGGCGGATTCTGCTCGACTGGCCCATTGGCTGGTGAAGGACTTCTAAAGTGGAGCAGCGGTCTTGCGAGGGGCGCGGATCGGGATAAATACCCTGTTGTCGAGCCGGTTCTTTGTGTCCAATCGAGTCAAGTATTTTTTAAAGCTGAAGTTATATCCAAAGGAGTTCAGACCATGGAACGTCGTCAATTTTTAGCTACCGGTTCCGGTGCCACCGCGCTGGCCCTGGCCGCCTCGGCCGGGCTGTCGCCCGCCCAGGCGCAAACCGCTGCCGCCTGGAACAAGCTCGCTTTCGAAAGCAAGACGCTGGCGGACGCCGCCAAGGCCCTGGGCGCTACGGCGGCGCCAGTCGAAAGCAAGGACCTGGTCCTGCAGGCGCCGGAAATCGCTGAAAACGGCAGTGTGGTGCGCGTGGGCGCCCAGAGCAACATCGCCGGGACCACTCAGC
>NZ_JACDDD010000099.1 GCF_013817205.1 Polaromonas sp. | reverse complement strand
GAAGTGACCGGGGGGACCGGGGGGACCGGGGGGACCGGGGGGACCGGGGGGACCGGGAAATGGTACACCTGCAACAAACCATCATTACAACAACAGTAATCTTGTGACATATTTGCCGACGCTCTGGCTACTGACTTGTGAGTGGCGTATAAAAGTGTGACCTTTGTTTCAAAGGAGAGACACATGAGGACTCAGCCACCGCACCGGGCACCGGCAGACCGCCAGCGTGTCAATGTATTCGACCCTTGGGAAGAGCTGTACTGGGGTGAAAAGTTGGGCTGCACCAGCGAGCAGCTGCGCGCGGCAGTCGACGCCGTTGGAGTGCAGGTGTCCGACATTCGGGCCTGGCTGACCAACTCCAGGCCCTCGCCGCTTCGTTGAAGCAGCGTGGTGCAGACCGCGGGATTGATAAAGCGCCGGGGCGACCCATCTGCCCTGAATGATCCCTTTTTCCGTTCTTGACCTGTCCCCTATCGTGGAGGGCAGCGATGCCGCCCAGTCGCTGCGCAATACACTTGATCTGGCCCGACATGCCGACCGCTGGGGTTTTGAGCGCTACTGGCTGGCCGAGCACCACGGCATGGCCGGCATTGCCAGCGCTGCGACTGCGGTGGTCATGGCGCATGTGGCCGGCGGCACTGCGCGCATACGCGTCGGCGCCGGCGGCATCATGCTGCCGAATCATTCGCCGCTGGTGATTGCCGAGCAGTTCGGCACGCTCGAATCACTGTTCCCCGGCCGCATCGACCTGGGCCTGGGCCGTGCGCCCGGCTCTGACCAGGCGACGGCACGCGCGCTGCGGCGCGACCTGAACGCCAACCCCGACGAATTTCCGCAGGACGTGGTGGAACTCATGCATTATTTCCAGCCCGTGCAGGAAGGTCAGCGTGTGCGCGCCGTGCCCGGCGCCGGCCTGAATGTGCCGGTGTGGATTCTCGGCTCCAGCCTGTTCGGCGCCCAGCTCGCGGCGCAACTGGGCCTGCCGTTTGCGTTTGCCTCGCACTTTGCGCCGGCGCAGATGATGCAGGCCATCGAGGTTTACCGCAGCCGCTTCCGCCCGTCGGCACAGTTGCAGCGCTCGCATGTGATGCTGGGTTTCAACGTGTTTGCCGCCGACACCGACGACCAAGCGCGGCTGTTGTCCTCGTCGATGCAGCAGGCGTTTGTGAACCTGCGCAGTGGCCGGCCTTCGCGCCTGCAAGCGCCAGTGGCCGGTTACGAAGAGCGTCTGACGCCACCCGAGCGCGCGATCCTGGAGCAGACCCTGTCGTGCTCGGCCATCGGTTCGCCGGACACCGTCAAGCGCGAGTTGCAGGCCTTTGTGGAGCGCACAGGCGCTGACGAGCTGATGATCACCTCGCAGATTTTCGATCACGCCGCGCGCCTGCGCTCTTACGAGATCACGGCCGGCCTGCAGGGCTGAGGCTACTTCTTGACGGCCAGGAGTTCGATCTCGAACTCCAGCGTGGCGTTCGGTGGAATGACGCCGCCCGCGCCGCGTGCGCCATAGGCAATCGCCGGCGGGCAGGTCAGCTTGGCCTTGCCGCCCACCTTCATTTTCTGCACGCCCTCGGTCCAGCAGGGGATCACGCGGTTCAGCGGGAACTCGGTCGGCTCGTTGCGCGAGTAGGAGCTGTCGAACTCCTTGCCGCCAGGAAAGCGGCCGCGGTAATGCACCTGCACCGTGTCGCTGGCAGCGGGCGCCGCGCCGGTGCCTTCCTTGAGCGAGCGGTAAACCAGGCCGCTGGCCGTGACCGACGCGCCCGCTTCCTTGGCAGCAGCGGCCGTAGTCGCATCGGACTGTGCCCAAGCTGCAGGCAAGAGGCATAAAGACAAAACGCCGGTACAGAGAATGGAACGCACAGCAACTCCTTGGAAAAGTTCGGACAGCCGCCGGGTGGCGGTCACTGCAGCCATGTTAGCCTGCAATCTCGAAGTGAATGAGCGTGGGGGCTCTACCGAGGAGCATTCTTGAACAGCTCCCGGTTTTCGTTCCACCAGGGGTCATTCACGCCGTTCAGCAGTCGGTCCAGCGCAAAAGCCTTCTGGCTGACGACGAGACGCGCCGCGCAGCGCCGCAGCGCATGAAACGCCTCGCTGTTTTCCAGCAACAGGGGGCAGTTGGCCCGCAGCTTTTCATAATAGTAGGGCGGCCAGACGCCAGTGGTGTTGATGTCCTTCTCTGACAACCACGAGACGGTGCCCACACCGCTTGCCAGAACCTGTTCAACCAGCAGAAGCGGCACCCCCTGTTTCGCCAGGTAGCCGCGCAGCTGGTCCGGCAGTGGGTCGTAAGTCGGCGGCGCGTCAGCAGCCCGGGCGGTGCCAGCAGCAGGCACGAACGGCTGCGGTTTTTCAAGGCCGATTTTCCCCTTCGGCAATACGCGCCAGGCGCCGGCCAGCCAGACGATGGCACAGGCGCCAGCGCAGTTGCCGGCGGTCACCATGTGCGGGTACAGGCCGACCAGGGTTTCGGCCAGCAGCAGGGCTTCGCGTGTATCTCCGCCGGCTATATTGAGTTCGATTCGGCCCAGTGCGGACCAGGTGTCCTCGGGCCTGCGCTGCATCAGGGCGACCAGTTTCGCCGTGTCGCCCGGCGCCACGGTACCGGTCATCGTCATGCCCCGTGCCGGGCCACCTGGGCGGCCGGGGAGGTATTCGAATTCAAGCGCGTGCGCGCAGGAAGATAGCATCACGGTCGCCAGGACCAGGAGCCTGACAGCACCCGGAAACCCCCAGCCCGCGTTGAGCCCTCTGCCTGCTGACATCGTATCCCCCAAGCCCTGTGCCGCCACCTTGAAGCGCTCATGAAGGCGGGCAAGAACGAGACTTTACACGCCATACGCGGCCACTGCGGACGGGGACGCACTACTTTACAAAAGTGGCTCACCTGTTCAGGTCTGCGCCAGATCGGGCCTGACATCCGGCGCAGCCGCAGCCTGCTATTCCATCAATATCTTGCTGCGCGACAGCGGCAACGCGCCCACTTCCTTGACCACTCCCTGCGCGTCGAAAACGACCTGGAATTCTTCGGAAGTGCTGAGCCAGTAGCGCCAGACCGGCATGTCCAGGCTTGGTGTCTCGTTGCTGATGGGGTAGCCGACCGACATCAACACCTGCTCGCGGGTCATGCCAGCAAACAACTTCGCAGTTTTGATGGCTTCGCGCACGCGCGGCTCAAAAGTGCCGATCCTGGTTTGCGGGTTCACGGCCACCACATAACGCTGTGCAAACGCATCCAACGGGATGTTGCGGCTGTAGTCATTGCCAAGAACCTGGTCGGCGCCTTCAATTTTCGCCATTACCCGATGTCGGCCATAAGCCAGTACCTTGGCGGGCGTGCCCGGCGGGAGAATCCGCTTGCCCGCTTCGGCGTAGTTGCTGTCGCTGATCCATTTCCCGTCGGTACGCATGTTGCAGCAAAGATAGCCCTCAGGCATGGCTTGCGCAAACAGGGCTCCGTGCGCGGCAGCCAGCAAAAAAGCGGACAGGGTAAGGCGAATCGACATGAATTTTCTCCCGGGTTTGTTTGTTATTGCTGGCCATCAGGCCCAAGCGCCTGGCCGCGCAGCATTGTATAAATGCAAGCGCAAGTGGCTCCAAGGCTGGATTGCCCGTTGAACCGCCCGCCGCTGTTAAAGGCTCCGAGGCAAGGCCTGCGCGAGAAAGTCGTACACCGCGCGTATGCGCCGGCTGGTGCGAATCTCGCGGTGCACGGTCAACCATATTGGAATGGGCGGCACCTTCACCATAGGCAGCACGGCCAGCACGTCTTTGTCGGTGGCGGCCAGGTAGTCAGAGACAAATCCTATGCCCAAGCCGGCGCGCACGGCCTGCCAGTAAGCGACCAGGTCGTCACAGCGGAAAGCAAAGGACTCGCGCGTCACCGGCAGCCCAAACCCCGCCATGCCTTTGACGATGGTTTCGTCGCGGTCGCTGCCGATCAGTTCATGGTTCAGCAGGTCCTGCGGCTGCCGGGGCGTGCCGCGCCGGCGCAGGTAATCGCGGTGGGCGTAGGTGCCCAGCGTGATTTTGGCAACGCGTTTGACGATCAGACTCGCCTGCACGGGCTGCACCATGCGCAGCGCGATGTCGGCCTCGCGCCGCAGCAGGTTGCTCACGGCATTGCTTGAGACCAGCTCCACCTGCACATCAGGCAGGGCCAACCGCATCTGCGCCAGGATGGGCGGCAGCAGGTAGCAGGCCACCGGCTGGCTCGCCGTGATGCGTACCGTGCCAGCCATGTCCGGCGTGCTGCCCGACACCCTGCGGGCCAACTGGTTGGCTGCGCTGTCCATAGCGCGTGCGGACGTCGCCAGCTGCAGCGCGGTGGGGGTCGGCAGCAGGCCCCGGCCTGTGCGTTCAAAGAGCACAACCCCGAGTTGCGCTTCCAGCTCGGCAATGTGCCGACCTATCGTGGGCTGGGTGGCCTTGAGCACGCGTGCTGCGCCCAACAGGCTGCCCTGGTCCAGTCCTGCCAGGAAAGAACGCACCAAGCGCCAGTCGAAGTCGTTATTCATTTTTGCATACCTGATGTGGACAGTTAGTGAATTGTCGATCAGCTTGCGGACTTTCACAATCAGCACATCGACACTCACAGAAAGCACACCATGAACCGCAGAAATTTTGTTCGCATCGCCGGTGGGGGCGTGGTGTTCGGCGCCACAGCCGGACTCACGGCCTGCTCATCGGCCTTTCCCGACGCAGCCGTGGCCGCCTGGGGTGGCCCCGCGGCCAGCACCGCCGACGTGCGCCACTGGATATTGAGCTACGCGATTCTGGCGCCGCACTCCCACAACCTGCAGTCCTGGCTGGTGGATTTGCGCCAGCCGGGCGAGATCATGCTGTATTGCGACCTCACCCGCTTGCTGCCCGAGACCGATCCGCTGTCACGCCAGATCATGATGAGCCAGGGTACTTTTCTGGAGCTGCTGGATATTGCTGCGCGGCAAAAAGGCTTGCGCGTCGACATCACCCTGTTTCCGCAAGGCGAATTTGGCCCGGCCACGCTGGACAAGCGGCCGGTCGCGCGCATGGTGCTGAGCGCAGATGTGGCCATCAAACCAGACCCACTGTTTGCGCAGATCCTCAAGCGCCACACCAACCGCGAGGCCTATGAGGCGCGCGAACCTGCTGCGGCAGCCCTGGAAGCCATCGCGTCCAGCGTGGCACCGCACCCCGTGCGCACCGGTTTTGTCGGCGGCGCCCAGGCCGATGTGCTGCAAAAACACCGGGGGATTGCCATGGAAGCCTGGCGCATCGAACTGGTGACGCCGCGCACCATCATGGAATCGTTCAAAGTGTTGCGCGTCGGCCCGCGCGAGATCGCCGAGCACCGCGACGGCCTGAGTATCAACACGCCCATGGTGCGCACGCTGACGGCGCTGGGCCTGTTCGACCGCAGCAAGGCGCCGGGGCCGGACGACTCGGCCACCACCGGGCAGATCAAGAGTTTCAATGAAAAAATCGCCACCACGCCGGCGTTTTTCTGGATGGTGACCGAAGGCAACGAGCGCAAGACCCAGGTCAATGCCGGACGGGCTTATGCCCGCGCGCAGCTCGCGGCCACCGCGCAGGGCGTGGTCATGCAGCCGCTGTCGCAGGCCTTGCAGGAGTACCCGGAACAGGCCAAACCCTATGCCGACATCCACGCCCTGCTGCAGGCACCGCAGCCGCGCTATACGGTGCAGATGTGGGCGCGGCTCGGTTACGCGCCGGCCGCCGGGCCGTCGCCCCGGCGCGGACTACAGTCCCACCTGCTCAAGGACGCGTAAGCTTGGGCGAGCGCGACCTGAGTGTGCGGCGCAGCAAAAACAGCACCACGCCGAAGTTCAGCAGGTTCCAGGCGATGCCGTTGAAAAAGGCGGCGTCGTAGGAGCCGGTGAGGTCAAACACCTTGCCCGACATCCAGCCGCCCAGTGCCATGCCCACCATCGTGAACATGATCACAGTGCCGACGCGGGCGCCGGCTTCTGCGGCCGGGAAATGCTCGCGCACGATGATGGCGTAACTCGGCACAATGCCGCCCTGGAACAGGCCGAACATCGCCGAGATCACATACAGCGAGACCATGCCGTCAAACGGAATGAACAGCACCAGCGCAACGGTTTGCAGGGCCGAGCCGAGCAGCAGCGTACGCAGGCCACCGATGCGGTCGCAGATGGCGCCGGAGATCAGGCGGCTGACAATGCCGCAAGCAAGCATCAGCGACAACATCTCGGCGCCGCGCGCCGCACCAAAGCCGAGGTCGCTGCAATAGGCCACGATGTGCACCTGCGGCATGGACATGGCCACGCAGCAAGACAGGCCGGCCACACACAGCAGTGCCTGCGCATGGCCCAAACTCAGCTGAAACGGCCGGTCGCTGGCGGCGACACCGTGCGCATTGACGGGCGCCAAGGCCAGCGCCGGCGGGCGCTGGCGCATCAGCTGGGCCAGCCCAAACATCGCCAGGCTACAGAACACGGCCAGGCCCCAGTAGGTCTGGCGCCAGCCCACACTTTCGACAAAGTGCTGGATGATGGGCGGCCACAACGCGCCGCCCAGGTAGTTGCCGCTGGCGCACACCGCCACCGCAATGCCGCGGCGCCGCATAAACCACAGCGAGGTGTCGGCCAGCAAGGGCGAAAACGTGGCAGAACTGCCCAGCAAGCCGATCAGCAAGCCGTGCGCCAGCGCGAACAGCCAGATGTTGTGCGACAGGGCGGCAGCGGCGAAACCCAGGCCCATGCCGACAGCGCCCAGGCTGAGCGGCAGCGTGACACCAAAACGGTCGGCCAGCCGGCCCATCAACATGCCACCCAGGCCAAAGCCCACCATCAGCAGGGTGTAGGGCAGGGCAGCATCGGCCCGCGCCACGCCGAAGTCGGCCTGAACCGCCGGCAACACCACGGGCACCACATACATGCCGGCGGCGCCAACGGTCATCAGTGCCAGTGTCACCAGCAGGCGGCGCCAGGCCGTGGCGGAATCAACCAGATGCGCTGCGGTTGGTGTGGTGCGCATGGGCGGTTCAACCCAGCAATTGCACCAGCCGCTGCAGCGCATGCTGCACCGTCGCTGCGCGCACGGCTGCACGGTCGCCGTCGAAACGCTGCATCTCGCTGCTGAGACTGCCGTCCAGCATGAAGCCGAACCAAACGGTGCCCACCGGCTTGGCGCGGCTGCCGCCGGTCGGACCTGCCACACCGGTCACAGCCACGGCGACGCGGGCCCGAGAACGTGCGATGGCGCCCTGCACCATGGCGCACGCCACCTCTTCGCTGACGGCACCGTGCGCCGCGATCAGCGCTGCGTCCACGCCCAGCAGTTCCACCTTGGCCTCATTGGAATAGGTGACAAAGCCGCGTTCGAACCAGGCGCTAGAGCCGGCCAGGTCGGTGCAGGCGCCAGAAATCAGGCCGCCAGTGCAGCTTTCGGCGGTCGCCAGCAGCCAGCCCTTGTTAAGCATCAAATCGGCCAGTAGCCCCCGCCAATCGTGCGCGGACAGCTCACTTTTTGATAGCAAACTTGGAGTCACCAGAATCTCCAGGCAGCGATCACCAGCAAAGTGCAGAAGGCGGCGGCAAAGTCGTCCAGCATGATGCCGAAGCCACCGCGCCAACCAAAACCCTTGAAGCTGCGGTCAGCCCAGGCGGTCGGACCAAACTTCACCGCATCAAAAAAACGGAACAGCACAAAGGCCACCAGCTGGCCCGAGAAACCGGCTGGCGTGATCAGCCACAGAATCAGCCAGAAGGCGACGACCTCGTCCCAGACGATGCTGCCTGGGTCGGTCACTCCTATGTTTTTGGCCGTGACGGTACTGGCCCACCAGCCCAGAAGGCTCGCCAGCGCAATCAGCAGGCCCATCTGCAGCGGGCTGAACCACGGCGCCATCACCACAAAAACCAGCCAGGCCCACAAGGTGCCGGCTGTGCCGGGTGCCACCGGGCTCAGTCCGGCGCCAAAACCCAGCGCCATGCAGTGCGCCGGGTGCGTCAGCATGAAACGCGCGCTGGGCCGGCGTGGCGGCCCGGGGCTGTCGGCGAATGTTTCAGTGCTGGGGTTCATGAAATTGATCGGGGGTGTGCGCGCTGCAGGCGCAATTATGGTTGGCCGGGCAAAACGCCCTCGGCACTGGCGAAACTTTCCGCCCAATGCGCAATGCAGGCACGGATCTTGGGCAGGCGATGCCGGGCGGTCAAGGTCACCGCGTAAATCGGGCTGGGCTGTTCATCCACAAATTCGGCCAGCACCGGCACCAGCAGGCCGCGCCGCACCAGCGGCTCTGCCACCACGGTGGCAAAGCGCGAGATGCCCAGGCCCTGCAGCGCCAGTTGCGCGGTGATGCCGGTGCTGCCCGAGCGCCATTGCCCCTCGGCCACCACCACCACCTGCTCCCCCTTGACCACAAAAGGCCAGCGGTTAAGCAGGGTGACCGCGCTGTTGGTGATGAGGCGGTGCTGGTGCAAATCGTCGGGGTGCGCCGGCGTGCCATGCGCCTGCAGGTAGCCCGGCGTGGCATACAGCCTACGGCCCAGCACACCCAGTTGCCGCGCCACCACCGTGTCGCTGGGCGGCGTGCCGGTGCGAATGGCAATGTCGATGCCGTCATGCGCCATGTCCACCAGCCGGTCCTCGACCTGCAGCTCGATGTTCAGCCTGGGGTGCTTGTCGTGCAGGCTTTGAAAAGTTGGTATTAGCAAATACTCGGCCACCACCGTGCTGGCAGCTACCCGCACCCAGCCGCCGGCCTGCCCCGACTGGCTGGCAAATTCGCCTTCGAGCTCGTCCAGCGTGCCGGTCACGCGCCGGCAGTACTGCAAAAAAATCTGGCCCTCGGCGGTGGGCGCCAGGCCGTGGGTGGAGCGGTGGATCAGGCGCGCACCGCAGGCTTTTTCAATGCGGCTCAGGCTGCGCGAAATCTGGCTCACCGGCACGTCGCGCTCGCGCGCTACGGCCGACAGCGTGCCGAGCTCGGCCACGCGGGCAAACAGGTGCATGTCGTCAAAGCTCAGGTCGCGCATGGCGCCATGGTAACCAGCGCGGCGGGGATTTGCCTTTGCAGCGTTTGCAAAACGTCATTGCGCGGCGCGCTGTTTCCGACGCGGCAAGCCCTGCATACAGTCGGATCCATCGCCACAACCCCGAGGAAAACACCATGACCCCCAGCTTGACCCCCTGCGAACACGCCCGACTTATGCAGACAGCCAGGCAGCATGCCCACGCGCTGCGCGAGCAGGCCATCAACGACCTCTGGCAACGTGCCGGCCTTGCGCTACGCACCGGCCTGCATGCGGCAAGCCGTCTTGAGCGCAGCTTGGCAGGCCACGACCAGTCCGGCAAAAAGCAGGGCGTTTGACATGCCGACCCTGAACCTGAAACTTGCACCGCTGCAAAACCCCGGGCGCTACCGCCAGCTGGCGCAGGCCCTGACGACCCTGACCGCAGAGCTTCTGGGCAAGCGGCGCGAGGTCACTGCCGTGATGATTGAGGACCTGCCCGCTGCTCGCTGGTACGTGGACGCCGCTGAAGTGCAGCGGCCCACAGCGTTTCTGGAAATCAGCATCACCGAAGGAACCAACACCGATGTTGAAAAGGCGGCGTTTATCGCAGCTGCCTATTCAGAGCTGGAGCGCCAGCTGGGTGCGGGCGGACCGCTGGAAGAGGCAAGTTATGTCGTCGTACGCGAACTGCCCGCCATCGACTGGGGTTATGCCGGACAAACCCAGCGGGCGCGGCAACTGGCGCGGCGCAAGGCCTTGGCCGCTTGAACTGGATGCCCAGCGCTCACGGCAGGGCGCTGCTGCCGGCCACCAGCGGCGGGTACTCGGTGACCATGAAGTCTATAAAGGCGCGAACCGAAGGCAGCTGACCCCGGCGCGACGGCGCCAGCAAACTCACGCCGGCGTCTGACCAGGCGGTCCACCCCGGCAAGACAGCCTGCAGACTTCCCTGGTCGGTCTCCATGCGGCAAAGGTAAGGGGGAAAGGCCACGATCCCCATGCCTGCCACCGCCGCTTGTCTAAGCGTCTCCAGGTCCTCGCTGCGGATGCGGGCCGCAAACGGGACCACCACTTCTGCGCCGCCGCTGTTGCGCAATGTCCAGCTCGTTTCAGCATCGCGGATGCCCAAGGTCAGGCCGGGGTGCGCCGTCAGCTCAGACGGGGTCTGCGGCGCGCCCACACGTTTCAGGTAGGCGGGGCTGGCAAACAGATGCCAGGGCGTTGAAGCCAGCTTGCGCTGTATCAGGCTTGAGTCGGGCAATGGTTTGAAATGGCCGCGCAAGCCGACATCGAATCCTTCCTCCACCAGATCGACGTGGCGGTTGGTGGCGTGCTGGACCAGATTGACCTTGGGAAACATCACCAGGAAGCGGCACAGCAAGGCGGCCAGCGGTTGAGCCATGCCGATGGAACAAGTGAAGCGAATCGTCCCGCCGGGCTCGGCGACGCGGTGCCGCACGGCGTTCTCCGCAGCCTCTGCCTCGATCAGCATGGCCACTGCATGCTGATGGAATTCCTGGCCGGCTTCCGACATGGCGAAGCGGCGCGAAGTCCGGTGAATCAGGCGCGCGCCCAGTCGCGTTTCAAGCGCGATGATGCGGCGGCTCAGCGTTGACTTGGGCAGGCCCAGCGCACGTCCGGCCGCGGCAAAGCCCTTGTTCTCGACCACCTGGACGAAGTAATAAAAGTCGTTGAGATCTAGCATTTTGGAGGCTATCGTCTCACTAACGGGACGATGTGTCTATTTTTTGGGGATTGTTCAAGCATCGTCCACGTTTTAAGCTCAGGGCTTTCCTGAACCAACCCTTCCCACCTGGAGATGAGATGAGCCGAACACTGAAAGTGAACCCCGCAGGACTGGGGGTGAAGAAGTTCACGATTCAGGCTGCGCAAGACTGGATGTTGTACTCGGGCGTGTCGCTTGCAGATGTCGTCAATGAGGACGAGATGCACGGGGTCAAACTGGGCGGGGTGGGCTTTATGCGCGCGCCCAAAGGCGAGACCACAAGCTTCGAGTTTGCCTACGACGAGGTGCTGGTGATCACCCGGGGCAGATGCAGCGTTCGCACGGGAGCTGAAACGGTGACGGCGCAAGCAGGGGAAGTCATCTACCTGTCGGCCGGCGTCCCGTGCAGCTTTCACGCGGATGAAGATACCGAGCTGGTCTACATCGCCTCTTCGCCTTACGGAGAAGTCAATCGTGACGCGAAAGCTTCCCTCTTAAGCCAGAAATGACAAGCAACCAGGGCAAGCACGAGACGGCCCCTGCGCCGCAGCAGACCGACTGGATCGCGGTGGCCGTTGTTTTTTTGTCCGGCGTGCTTGCAGCGCTGCAGGTTGGCAAGGTGGTGATCGGCTTGCCGGCCTTGCGGGAAGAGCTCGGACTGAGCCTGGGCGCTGCCGGGTGGTTGATGGCGATGTTCGCGCTGTTGGGCGTGATCGGCGGCATCCCCGCCGGCGCCATGGTCAAGCGCTTTGGTGACCGGCGGCTGCTCATCCTCGGCGCCCTCGCGTTGGGGCTGGGCAGTGCGGCGGGTGCTGTTGCTAGCAGTCTTGTCACCCTGCTGGCTGCCCGATTGCTGGAAGGCGCGGGATTCCTGCTGGTCATGGTCGCGGCGCCGGTGGTGCTGCAGCGGCTTGCTGCTCCGCGCGACCGTGATTTGACGTTTGCGATCTGGAGTACCTTTTTCCCAACCGGCATGGCGATTGCCTTGCTCAGCGGGGCCGCGCTGCAAGGCTGGCGTGGTTTCTGGCTGGCGAATGCGCTGCTGGCAGGTCTGCTTGCGATGTTGGTCGCTGTCACGGTGCGGCGCGGTGCGGTTTCTGCCGCCGCCCTGTCCTGGCAGGCCATGGCCCGGGACGCCGGGGTAACGATCAGGGCGGGCGCTCCGATGCTGCTGGC
>NZ_JACDDD010000146.1 GCF_013817205.1 Polaromonas sp. | reverse complement strand
GTGGTGTGCCACGCAGCAACCGCGACTGGGTTTGGTACTGAGAGGGGCCCGCCATGACCCGCTCTACTGCTGAAGCCACCGCTGCTTTTTACAACACCAGCCCCGTCACCCGGCTGTTCCGCTGGGGGCTGGGCGCATCGCAGCGCCTGTGGCCCGCGCTGGCGGTACGCGCCGCCTACCGCCTCTTCGGCACGCCCCTGCCGCCGCGCTGGCTGGCGCGCCGCCGCGCCTGGCCGGCCGATTGGGCCATTACCGCCTGGCCGTTTGAAAACGCCAGCATCACGCTGTACAGCCGGCCGGTCGCCCCGCACGGGCCGGTGGTGCTGCTGGTGCACGGTTGGGGCGGCCATGCGGGGCAGATGCTGGCGCTGGCCGACCGTCTGCAGGCGCAGGGTTTGCGCTCGGTGATCCTCGAAATGCCGGCGCATGGCCGTAGCGCCGGCCCGACCAGCAACCTGCCGCAGTTCGCACGCGCCATCGACTACGCGGCAGCCCGCCTGCAGCAGCAGGGCTTCCGGCTGGAAGCGCTGGTCGCGCACTCGCTGGGCGCCAGCGCTGCGGCTTTTGCTGCCAGCCGCGGGCTGGCCTTGCGCAAGCTGGTGTTGCTGGCGCCACCAGCTTCGCCGCATGAATACACGCGGCTGTTTGCGCAGGTCTTTGGCCTTCATGAGGCAACCCGCGCGGCCATGCAGCAACGCATCGAGGCCCGCGAGGGCATCCTGATGCCGCAGTTCGAACCGGCAGCGGTCGGCCCGCGCATCACCCAGACCACGCTGGTGGTCCATGACCGGCGCGACAACATCAACCGCTTCGCCGACGGCGTGGCCTTCAGCGAGGCGATTGCCGGCGCGCGGCTGCTGGCCACCCAGGACCTGGGGCACCGTCGCCTCCTGAAAGACGAGGCGGTACTGCAGGAGGTCGCCGCCTTTCTGGCTTGAGTTTCATCGCACTGCGTGCAACACCGTTGTGCAATCAAGCGAACGAGCCCTATCATTGCCGCACTTCAACAAGAGGAGAGCGAGATGGGCATGTTTACCTGGACGGAAAAAAGCAGCGCAGTGCTGTCGCAAGGCGGCGTGATCGGCCCCGACGAGCGCCTGCCCTGGCCACAAACAGCGGTGATGGGTGTGCAGCACGTGATTGCGATGTTTGGCGCGACTGTGCTCGCGCCCATCCTGATGGGGTTTGACCCGAACATTGCCATCCTGATGAGTGGCATCGGCACCCTGATCTTTTTCATCGTGACCGGCGGCAAGGTCCCGAGCTACCTCGGCTCCAGCTTTGCCTTCATCGGCGTGGTGATCGCCGCCACCGCCTATGCCGGCAAGGGGCCGAATGCCAACATCGGCGTGGCACTGGGCGGCATCATCGCCTGCGGCCTTCTCTACACCCTGATAGGTGCCATCGTGCAGATGGTGGGCACCGGCTGGATTGAGCGCTTCATGCCGCCGGTGGTGACCGGCGCGGTGGTTGCCGTGATCGGCCTGAACCTGGCCGGCATCCCGATCAAGAACATGGCGGCCAGCAATTTTGACTCCTGGATGCAACTGGTGACCTTTGTCAGCGTTGCGCTGGTGGCGGTGATGACACGCGGCATGGTGCAGCGGCTGTTGATCCTGGTGGGCCTGATCGTCGCCACGCTGATTTATGCGGTGCTGACCAATGGTCTGGGCCTGGGCAAGCCGGTGGACCTGTCGGTCATCGGCAACGCCGCGTGGTTCGGCCTGCCCGCATTTACCGCGCCGGTGTTCACCCTGAACGCCATGCTGCTGATCGCGCCGGTGGCTGTCATTCTGGTGGCGGAAAACTTGGGCCACATCAAAGCCGTGACCGCCATGACCGGCAAGAACCTGGACGTCTACATGGGCCGCGCCTTCATTGGCGACGGCGTGGCGACCATGGTCTCTGGCGCGGCGGGTGGCACTGGCGTGACCACCTATGCGGAGAACATCGGTGTGATGGCGGCCACGCGGATTTATTCGACGGCGGTGTTTCTGGTGGCAGCCTTGATTGCCCTGCTGCTGGGTTTCAGCCCCAAATTCGGCGCACTGATCCAGGCGATTCCGCTACCGGTGATGGGCGGCGTCAGCATCGTGGTGTTCGGCCTGATTGCGGTGGCCGGCGCCAAGATCTGGGTCGACAACAAAGTTGATTTTTCCGACAACAAAAATTTGTTGGTGGCGGCGATCACGCTGGTGCTGGGCACCGGGGACTTCACCTTGAAATTTGGCCAGTTCGCGCTGGGCGGCATTGGCACCGCAACCTTCGGCGCCATCCTGCTGTATGCGCTGCTCAATCGCCGGCCGGTGGCCAGGAATTAGTCGGCAGTTTCGGACTTGGCCCGGCTCAGCGCGACTTTGGTCCTGGCCAGCTCGCGCTCCAGCTCCTCGCGCTCGCTGATTTCCTGCGCCAGCACCTGGTTGACCTGGGCCAGGTCCTCGGCCGAGTCATGAATGCGGTTTTCCAGTTCGTCGGTCTTGCGCAGCGCCTGCGCCACCTCGCCGGCCTGCACCTCGTTGGGCCAATTCTGCTTGAGCACGGCGTTGATCACCAACAGCTCATTGGCCGATTGCTCGACGGTTTCCTGGACCGATTCGCTCTGGTCAAGCGCCCGCGACAGCGGCGCCGATGGATGATTGGCGGAAGGCGATGTCTGGGACATGGCAGATGGCAGATGGCAAGCAAATAGAGGGCCAAAACCACGGGCAAACTGCCCATCGATGGCCAAAACAGAACTGTCGGGCGAATATAGCACCCAGAGCCCCCGGCGCACACAGGGAATGCCCCGCATATCGTGGCGGACTTAGAACTTATCCGTAAATAAATGATAATCACTTTCCATGCGCGAGTGCCGCGGTTGGAGTTGTGATGGCAAAAGCCAAATCCTGGGAAGTGACT
>NZ_JACDDD010000018.1 GCF_013817205.1 Polaromonas sp. | reverse complement strand
GAACATGCCCACGTAATCTTTTGCCACGCCCCTGGGCGCGACGAAGTCCGCCAGGCAGCGACTGGGGCGCATCACACCGTCAATCGCCTGCATCTCGGTCTGCTGGCGCAGACCCCACCAGGTCATGGCCACCTGGTCGCGCGATTCGTCGGTGTAGAGCGCGATGTCGTCGTCATTCACGGTGTTGGCCGGCCAGAAGCCCATCACCCCGCTGGCTGTGAGCCAGCGCCCCTCGATCAGGCGCTTGAGCATGCGCTTGGCGTCGCCGAACACCCGCACCGCCTCTTCGCCAACCACCTCGTCTTTCAGGATGGCCGGGAAGGGACCGGCCAGGTCCCAGGTCTGGAAGAACGGCCCCCAGTCGATGTAGTCCGCCAGTTCGGCCAGATCAAAGTTCTTGAACACGCGCCGGCCAATGAATTTCGGCTTCGGCGGTGTGTAACTGGCCCAGTCAATGGGCGTGCTGTTGGCCCGCGCTTTGGCCAGCGGCCACATCGGCGTCTGCTTCTTGTTGGCGTGCTGGGTGCGCACCTTGTCGTAGTCGGTGTTGAGCTCGTCAATGTATTTGGCGGCCTGGTCACTTAACAAGCTCTGCGCAACGCTGACGCTGCGGGACGCGTCAGGCACATAAACCACCGGGCCCTCGTAGTGCGGCGAAATCTTCACCGCGGTGTGCACCCGGCTGGTGGTGGCGCCGCCAATCATCAGCGGGATTTTTTTGATGCGGAAGTGGTCGTCCTTCTGCATTTCGCCGGCCACGTACTGCATCTCCTCGAGGCTGGGCGTGATCAGGCCAGACAGGCCAACGATGTCCGCACCTTCGACCTTGGCGCGCGCCAGAATCTCATGGCAGGGCACCATCACGCCCATGTTGACCACGTCGAAGTTGTTGCATTGCAAGACCACGGTCACGATGTTTTTGCCGATGTCGTGCACATCGCCCTTGACCGTGGCAATGATGATCTTGCCCTTGGTCTTGACGTCGCCGCCTGCCGCTTCCAGCAGCAGTTTTTCAGCCTCGATGTAGGGCAGCAAATGCGCCACCGCCTGTTTCATCACACGCGCACTTTTGACCACCTGCGGCAAAAACATTTTGCCCTGGCCAAACAGGTCACCGACGACATTCATGCCGTCCATCAGCGGGCCTTCAATGACATGCAGCGGGCGTCCGCCTTCGGCCTTGATGGCCTGCCAGACCTCCTCGGTATCGGTCACGATGTGTTCGTTCATGCCGTGCACCAGCGCGTGCGACAAGCGCTGGCGCACCGGCAGGGCGCGCCACTCGTTGCGCTTGCTGTCGTCCCTGGCGCCGCTCTTTGCAGTCTCGGCGACCTCGATCAAGCGCTCGCTCGGGCTCAGCTGCTCTTCGCCGTCCTTGTACACCGGTGTGCGATTGAGTACCACGTCTTCGACGCGTTCGCGCAGCGTAGGCTCCAGGTCGTCATAGACCCCGACCATGCCGGCGTTGACGATGCCCATGTCCATGCCAGCCTGGATCGCGTGGCAAAGGAAGACCGTGTGGATGGCCTCACGCACCGGATCGTTGCCGCGGAAGGAAAAACTCACATTGGACACGCCGCCCGACACCTTGGCGCCGGGCAGGTTCTGCTTGATCCAGCGCGTGGCGTTGATAAAGTCCACCGCGTAGTTGTTGTGCTCTTCAATGCCGGTGGCAATCGCAAAAATGTTGGGGTCGAAGATGATGTCTTCTGGAGGGAAGTCGAGCTCGTCAACCAGCACGCGGTAAGCGCGTTCGCAGATCTCGACCTTGCGCTCGTAGGTGTCGGCCTGGCCTTTTTCGTCAAAGGCCATGACCACGGCGGCGGCGCCGTAACGCTTGAGCAGTTTCGCCTGGTGCTTGAAGGGCTCCAGACCTTCCTTCATCGAGATCGAGTTGACGATGCCCTTGCCCTGGATGCAGCGCAGGCCGGCCTCAATCACGCTCCACTTGGAGCTGTCGATCATGATGGGCACACGCGCGATGTCGGGCTCGCTGGCGATCAGATTCAGGAAACGCACCATGGCGGCCTGGCTGTCCAGCATGGCCTCGTCCATGTTGATGTCGATGATCTGCGCGCCGTTTTCCACCTGCTGGCGCGCCACGACCAAGGCCTGCTCGTACTCGCCATTGAGGATCATGCGCGCAAAGGCCTTGGAGCCGGTCACATTGGTGCGTTCCCCGATGTTGACGAACAAAGTGCCTGCGCCTATGGCAACCGGCTCAAGGCCGGACAACTTCATGGGGGGAACCTGGATTTCGGACATTCACTCACCTTGGGTAAGAAAGCTTTGAACAGACTTTCTGAGGTGAGCGCCGTTGCAAAGGCAGGCCGCGTGGGCACTGCTGTCACCCAAGCCTGACGAAACGAGGTTCGCTGCAACGCTCCTTGGGTTGGGCGTATTTTAAACCACGGCCCGGGTCAAAGACTCAAGCCGTCAGCCGCGTCAGCGCTTCCTGATACTTGGCGGCGGTTTTCTCGATAACGTCCTGCGGCACGCGCGGCGACGGCGGAGTTTTGTCCCAGGGCTTGCCATTGACCAGGGTCTGCTCCAGCCAGTCGCGCACAAACTGCTTGTCATAGCTCGGGGGGTTGCTGCCTGCGGCAAACGCCGCCTGGTAACCCTCAACCGGCCAGTAACGCGAGGAGTCGGGCGTCAGCACCTCGTCCATCAGGGTCAGCGTGCCGTTTTCGTCCAGCCCGAACTCGAACTTGGTGTCGGCAATGATGATTCCTTTGGTCAGGGCAAAAGCTGCCGCCGCCTCGTAAATGCGGATGCTGATGTCCCGGATTTGCGCGGCCAGCTCCGGGCCAACGATTTTCACCACTTGCTCGTAGCTGATGTTCTCGTCGTGTTCGCCAACCGCTGCCTTGGCGGCAGGCGTGAAAATGGTCGCCGGCAGCTTGCTGGCATTTTTCAGTCCCGCCGGCAGCGGCACACCACACACCGACTGGCTGTCCTGGTATTCCTTCCAGCCGCTGCCAGCTAGGTAACCGCGCACCACGGCCTCGACCGGGATCGGTTTAAGGCGTTTGACCAGCATGGAACGGCCGGTGACCTGCGGCACCTCGGCAGCGGTCACCACACTTTCGGGCGCCTCGCCGGTCAGGTGGTTCGGGCAAACGTCACCGAGCCGGTCGAACCAGAACAAGGCCATTTGTGTCAGCAACACGCCTTTGCCTGGAATCGGTTCGCCCATGATGACGTCAAAAGCGCTGAGCCGGTCGCTGGCAACCATCAGCAGACGGTCTTTGCCGACGGCGTAGTTGTCACGGACCTTGCCGCGGGCCAGCAGGGGCAGGGAAGTCAGGGCGGAGGTGTGCAGGGCGTTGTTCATGCGAAGGTCAGTTTGGGCTCGATGGAGGCAATGTGCTCGAAGTCGCGGTTGGCATGTAGCAGGGGCTCGCCGGCCTCAATGGCGCAGGCGGCGATCAGGCAGTCGTTGGGGCTGCGGATGGTGATGCCGCGCCAGCGGCAACGTGCGTAAAGCAGGGCGGCATGGCGCGCCGTTTCCTTTCCGTCGTCAGCCACCCAGGGCGTCGCGGCATCGAGCAGGGTTTGCAACTGCAGAAAGTGAGCGGGACTGGCGGCGCCTTGCAGCACTTCCTGGTACACCGCGTCGGGCATCCACACCGTTTTCCGCTGCGCCAAGGCTTCGCGTAAGCACCGATTGGCGTGCGAACCGGTAGCGCGCAGAAATTCAATCCAGGCCGTAGAGTCGGCCATCATGGCTGCGGCTTGGAACGCGCCAGGGGCTTACGCGCTGCCCGGCCATCCTTCAGGTACGGCGGGCGTTCTTGCGCTGCATCAGGCGCCGGCCAGCCGGCACGCTGTCCGTAAAGCTCCTTGGGATCATAGTCATCAGCAACCAGCCGGCTGCCTTCAAGTGCCAGAAGGCTTTCGTAGTCGGGCTTTCGGCGTTTCATGACAAATGCCTTGAGCGCTGCTTCCACGGCGGCCTTCTTGGTCGTAACGCCAGCCTGCTTCATGGCTTGGGCCACGAGCTTGTCGTCAAGAATAATGTTGGTTCGCGTGTTCATTTGCATACACCTTCCGTGTGTATGCAAATTATGCCACCACCTCGCTCAATGAACCACCTGGGCCAGCTCGCCTTTGGCGTAGCGCGCAGCCACAACTTGCAGCGTGTCGCCCTTGATCCTGGCGCCCTGGCCTTCGCAGCCGAACTCGATGTAGCGCTGTTTGCAAATCGCCTTGGCGGCCTCGCGTGCAGGTTTGAGCCATTCGCGGGCATCAAACTTCTCGGGGTTTTCAGCCAGAAACTTGCGCACCGCCGCTGTCATTGCGAGGCGGATGTCGGTGTCGATATTGATCTTGCGCACGCCGTGTTTGATGGCTTCCTGAATTTCCTCCACCGGCACCCCGTAGGTTTCCTTCATGTTGCCGCCGTACTGGCGAATGATGGCTAGCAGGTCCTGCGGCACGCTCGACGAGCCGTGCATCACCAGGTGCGTGCTGGGGATGCGTTTGTGGATTTCCTTGATGCGGTCAATCGCCAGGATGTCGCCGGTGGGCTTGCGGGTGAACTTGTAGGCGCCGTGGCTGGTGCCAATGGCAATGGCCAGCGCGTCGATCTGGGTTTGCTTGACGAAGTCGGCAGCCTGCTCCGGGTCGGTCAGCAGTTGCTCGCGCGTCATGGTGGCGTCGGTGCCGTGGCCGTCTTCCTTGTCGCCTTTCATGGTCTCCAGCGAGCCGAGGCAGCCAAGCTCGCCTTCGACCGTGACGCCGACCCTGTGCGCCAATTGCGCGACCTTGCGCGTGACATCGACGTTGTACTCGTAGCTTGCAATCGTCTTGCCATCGGCTTCGAGCGAGCCGTCCATCATCACGGACGAAAAACCCAGGTTGATTGCGCCCTGGCAGACATCCGGGTTCTGCCCATGGTCCTGGTGCATGACCAGCGGGATATTTGGGTACATCTCGATGGCCGCTTCGATCAAGTGCTTGATGAAGGGCTCGCCGGCGTATTTGCGGGCGCCGGCACTGGCCTGCAGGATCACCGGGGCGCCGGTTTCCTTGGCGGCTTCCATGACGGCCTGGACCTGCTCGAGGTTGTTGACATTGAAAGCTGGAATGCCGTAGCCGTTGAGCGCTGCATGGTCCAGCAGCTCGCGCATGGAAACGAGTGCCATAGATAGATCCCCGGGGAAGTTGGTAACTGGTTGGTAACTGCCAGCATTTTACCTGCAGGGTGTGGGCGCTGCCGTGCATCTCCCGCGAAGACCCCGGCACACTCAGGCGCGCGGCTTGCGGACAAACGCCTCGATGTCGTCCAGCACCGGCGCCAGGCCGCGCAGCGGTGTGGCCAGCGCGGCCACCAGCGTGACATGGTTGACCCGCTCATAGATATGCAGACCCACTAGCACCCCGGCGGCCTGCAGGCGGCGCGCCAGCGCTTCGGTGTTGCGCACCGGGTTCACGGTGGTGTCGCCGTGCGCGGCCAGCAGCAAGGCTGGCGGGGAATTTTTCGACGCATGCACCATGGGCTGTGAGTCGGCAGGCGTGCCCGGCCAGTCAAACGCCACCTGCACATCCCGATTGCCTATCGGCAAAAAGTCATACGGTCCGGCCAGGCCAATCCAGCCCGCCAGCTGCGCGGGACTCAGACCGGTGCCGGCCAGCCAGCGCGTGTCCAGCGCCAGCATGGCGGCGTTGTAAGCGCCGGCGCTGTGGCCCATGACAAACACCTGCCGCGGGTCAGCGCCCAGTTCGCCCAGATGGTCCATGGTCCAGCGCATGGCCTGCGCGCTGTCCTGCAGAAACACCGGGTATTTCACCGCCGGGCTGAGCCGGTAGTCGGCCACCACCACGGCAATGCCGCGCGACGCCAGCGCCTCGCCGACAAAACGGTAGCTCGCGCGCTCGCCGTTGGTCCAGCTTCCGCCGTAGAAAAACACCACCACAGGCCCGGGCGTGCGCCGCTCCAGCGGCAAATAGACGTCGAGGCGCTGGCGCGCCTGCGGCCCATAAGCCACGTCAGCGCGCAGGCTGTAGTTGTCACTGGGCACCAGGGCATTGAGCGCGCCGGAAGCCGAGCAGCCGCTCAGCGTGGCCAGGCCGGCGACCGACAGCAGGCCCAGCCAGCCACGGCGGGAAAACGGGGGAATTTCCAGAGTCATCCCCTGACTACGCCGCCGGAGCGCCTCCGGATTCAGGGACAGGCCGTCGCCAGGTTCAATTTAGCTATGATTTTGATAGCTGTTTGCGCATACTGGACGAGGGCTAGAGGCTGATTTCATCACTCAACGCGGCAGATTTTCAGCATGTTGGTGCCACCCGGCGCGCCCATGGGTTCGCCGCAAGTGATGGCGTAGACGTCACCGCTGGCCACAATGCCGCGCTTTTTCAGGTGCAGTTCGGCCTCGCCCAGCGCCATGTCGCGCTCGACGCTCTGGTCCATCAGCAGCGGCCGCACATTGCGGTACAGCGCCATCCTGCGCTGGGTCGCGAGTTTGGGCGTCAGCGCATAGATCGGGATGTGGATGCGATGGCGGCTCATCCACAGCGCCGTCGAGCCCGAATCCGTCAGCGCCACGATGGCCTTGCAGCCCAGGTGGTAGGCGGTGAACAGCGCGCCCATGGCAATCGACTGGTCGATGCGCCCGAAGGTCATGCCGGTGAAGTCGGCGTCGAGCTTCACGTCCTCGGCCTTTTCGGCCTCGGCGCAGATGTTGGCCATCTCGATGATGGTCTCCAGCGGGTAACGGCCGGCTGCAGTTTCGGCCGAAGTCATCACCGCGTCGGTGCCGTCAAGCACCGCGTTGGCGACGTCGCTGACTTCAGCGCGGGTCGGCACCGGGTTGGTGATCATGGACTCCATCATGTGGGTGGCGGTGATGACCACCTTGTCGAGGTCACGCGCCATCTTGATCATGCGTTTTTGCAGTGCCGGCACCGCCGCGTTGCCGACCTCGATGGCCAGGTCGCCACGCGCCACCATGATGCCGTCGCTGGCCCGGCAGATCGCCTCGAGGTTGGGGATGGCCTCAGCGCGCTCGATCTTGGCGATCAGGCCGGGCTTGTGGCGCCACTCGGCGCCGGCCACATTGCAGAGCTGGCGCGCCATCTCCATGTCGCTGGCGTTCTGCGGAAAGCTCACCGCCACATAGTCGGCCTGGAAGCTCATGGCCGTGCGGATGTCTTCCATGTCCTTGGCCGTCAGCGCCGGCGCCGTCAGGCCGCCGCCCTGCTTGTTGATGCCTTTGTTGTTGGACAACACGCCGCCTATCTTCACGGTGGCATGCACTTGCTCGCCGCGCACCGCGTCGACCGTCATCACGATCAGGCCGTCGTTGAGCAGAAGGGTGTCGCCGGCTTTCACGTCGCGCGGCAACTCCTTGTAGTCCAGGCCCACACCCTCGATGTCACCGGGTTCGGTGCGCGAGGCGTCGAGTACAAACTTCATGCCGGTTTCCAGCTGCACCTTGCCCTCGGCAAACTTGCCGACGCGGATCTTCGGGCCTTGCAGGTCGGCCATGATGGCGACCTCGCGGCCGGCGCGGGTGGCGGCCTCGCGCACCAGTTTTGCCCGGTCGACGTGGTCCTGGGCCGTGCCGTGGCTGAAGTTGAGCCGCACGCAGTTGACACCGGCACGGATCATCTGCTCAAGCAGGGCCGGCTCGCTGGACGCGGGGCCCAGGGTGGCAACAATTTTGGTACCGCGGGTCTGCATCTTCATGGTGTCTCCTGTAATTTAGTTTCTGATTTTCCCACGAAAAAGTTACATGCCGGTTACCACCGCCCTAGCCGCAACCCGGGTATGCACGGCCTGCACGCAGGGGAAGGGTACAAACTCATCCCATCCCATCCCATCCCATGCACTTGTGTTCATCCATGTCAGAGCCCGCTGCCGCGCCGGCCCTGGGGGTTGACTTCACGCGCCAGTGCTGGACGGATTTTTCGGGCCGGGCCACCCGCCCGCCCGCCCGCCCGCTGCGAACAGCGCATTCGCCCCACGCCGAATTTCAAGCCAAATCGGGCATTAGCCCTTGCGGGGCAAGCGTGAACAGCTATAAAAACAGGAGCGCTTAGCCTTCTGCGCGCTTCTGCAAAATCTCGAAAGCCGGCAGGGTTTTGCCCTCCAGCACTTCCAGGAAAGCGCCGCCGCCGGTGGAGATGTAGCCCACGTCTTTGTCAATGCCGTATTTGGCAATCGCGGCCAGGGTGTCGCCGCCGCCGGCGATGCTGAAAGCGCTGCTGGCGGCAATCGCTTCGGCGATGGTTTTGGTGCCTCCCTCGAAAGCGGCGAACTCGAACACGCCGACCGGCCCGTTCCAGACAATCGTTCCGGCAGCCATCAATTGGTCTGCCAGCTTTTTCGCGGTTTGCGGGCCGATGTCGAGAATCATGTCGTCGTCCGCCACATCGGCGGCGGCCTTGACCGTCGCAGCAGCGTCGGCCGAAAAGGCTTTCGCTGTCACCACATCCGTGGGCACCGGCACCTCGGCACCGCGCGCCTTCATCGCTTCCATCACCGCGCGTGCTTCGTCCAGCAGTTCACGCTCGGCCAGGCTTTTGCCGATCGGCAGACCGTTGGCCAGCATGAAGGTATTGGCAATGCCGCCGCCAACGATCAGCTGGTCCACCCTGCCGGCCAATGCCTTCAGGATGGTAAGTTTGGTGGACACCTTGCTGCCGGCGACGATGGCCACCAGCGGGCGTTTGGGATTGGCCAGCGCCTTGGAGATCGCGTCCATCTCGGCGGCCAGCAGCGGGCCGGCACAGGCGGTGGGCGCGAACTGCGCGATGCCGTAGGTGGAGGCTTCGGCGCGATGCGCCGTGCCAAAAGCGTCGTGCACAAAGATGTCACAGAGCACAGCCATTTTGCGCGCCAGCGCTTCGTCGTTTTTCTTTTCGCCCTTGTTGACGCGGCAGTTCTCCAGCAGCACCAGTTCCCCAGGCTGCACATCAACGCCATCCACCCAGCCGGACTTCAGCGGCACCTCGCGGCCCATCAGTTCGCCCAGGCGCGCGGCCACCGGCGCCAGTGAATCTTCGACTTTGAAGGCACCTTCGGTGGGCCGGCCCAGGTGCGAGGTCACCATCACCGCCGCACCGGCATCCAGCGCCATCTGGATGCAGGGAATCGAGGCGCGGATGCGCGTGTCTTCGGTGATGTGGCCCGCATCGTCCTGCGGCACATTGAGGTCGGCACGGATGAACACGCGCTGGCCCTTGACGAGGCCCTGGGCGCAGAGATCGGAGAAACGGATGAATTTCATGGGGGCTCGCAATGGAAAGTTGGGGTCGCTGGCAAAGCTTCAAATTGTAGGCGTCACTGCCTGCGCTTCCCTACCAGCAGGGGCCGCAAAACCGGCTTCGCTGGGCCGCAGGCGCAGTGCCTCTTTTGTCGTGCGAGGGGCAGGGAGTTGCCGCAGGCTCTCAGTCAGCAAACGTGGGGGCTACCAACCCAAGTGGACATGCAGCGGTAGGTACACCACCATCCCGGCCACGATGGTGCCGAGCACGCTGCGGCGCCAAAAGAACCATGCAGCGCCGGCGAGGGCAGCAAACACACGTGCATCCTTCCAGGTGGTGATCAGCGCGCCTTGCGTCATCACGATCTCGGGCACGATGACCGCTGCCAGCGCGGCAATCGGCGCATAGTGCAGACCGCGCTGGGCCCAGCCTGGCAAGGTCCAGGGTTTGCTCGACAGGAAAAAGAATGACCGCGTGAGAACCGTGACCACGGCCAGGCCAAAGATGGTAAGCACGGTCCAGCCATCGGTCTGTGTCATGTGGTCTCCCCGGATATGGGTTTTTCAAGCATCAGGCACACCGCCACAGCCGCTGCAATGCCGACCAGAATGTTGAGCTTGAGGGGCAGCGCGAAGGACGCAACCGCAGCGGCGCCAGCCACACCGGCGGAGACCAGGCGTAATCGGCTGCTGGCAAGTGACAGCGTGATGCCGAGCAAGGCCAGAATGCCCGCAAAACCCAGGCCCCAGTGCAACGGCACGGCGTTCGCCATGGCGATACCGATCAGGCTGGGAGCTATCCAGGCGACCCAGGTGACGGCGCAGTTTCCGGCCAGGCTGGCCTCCTGCGCGCGCAATGCCTGAAGGTCGCCGGGCGGCACAGGTTTGGGATGCCGGGCGGTGAACATCACATAACTGAGGTCGGTGGTGAAGTAACCGCCGGCCATACGGCGCCACAGGGGCTGGTGCATCATGTACGGCCGCAGGTGGGCGCTGAACACCACAAAACGCAAGTTCACGCAGGCAGCGGTGGCGAGAATCACCCACATGGGCGCGCCGGCCACGATCAGCGGCACGGCAGCGAGCTGGGAACTGCCGGCAAAGACCACCAGCGTCATCAGCACACACTCGAACACGCTGAGGCCGGACTTGGCCATGGCCACGCCCGTCATCAGGCCCCAGGCCGCGGTGCCGGCGGCAATCGGCGCCATGTCGCGCACGCCCTGGCGGAACTCGGGGTGACGCCACAGCGGCTCATTCAGGGGATTCAAGACGCGGCCTCCGCTGCCGGCCCGAACACCATACCCGGCGCCAGCGCAAAGCCACGCAAAAATTCGGCGGCATCCAGCGGTTTGCCACCTGGTTTTTGCAGGCGCGTCAGGCGCAGCACAGCGTCTGCCGCAGCGACATCCACCCCCCGTTCACTGACGGCCACCACCTCGCCCGGCCGCGCACCTGCAGGCAGCTGTCCCGGCAACACCGCAGACTCCCAGATCTTGAGGCTTGCACCGGCCACCGGGCTGGCGGCGACCGGAAAGGGATTGAAGGCACGGATGCGGCGCTCAATCGCCGTTGCGCCATCTGCCCAGTCAATGGCGGCCTCGTGTTTCTCGATCTTGTGGGCGTAGCTGATGCCTTGATCCGGCTGCTTGACGGGAGCCAGACCACCGCAGGCCGCCAGTTCCAGCGCTTCCACCATCAGGCGACCGCCCAAGGCCGCCAATCGGTCGTGCAGGCTGGCCGTGGTGTCGGCCGGCAGGATGGCGACTTTCTCCATCAGCAGCATGTCGCCGGTGTCCAGGCCCGCGTCCATCCGCATGATGGTGATGCCGGTTTCGTTGTCGCCGGCTTCAATGGCGCGGTGAATCGGGGCCGCGCCGCGCCAGCGCGGCAGCAAGGAAGCATGGATGTTGAAGCAGCCCAGCCTGGGTGTGGTGAGCACCCACTGCGGCAGGATCAAACCATAAGCGGCAACTATCATGGCGTCGGCCTGCGCCGCTTCGATGGCCGCACGTGCGGCAGCGGCATCTTCGGGGTACTTGCCATCCAGCCGCAGGCTGCGCGGCTGCGTCACCGGAATGTTGTGCTCCAGGGCGAACTGCTTGACGCTGGACGCCTGCAGCTTCAAGCCGCGGCCCGCAGGGCGGTCGGGCTGGGTCAGGACCAGGGGAATCTCAAAACCGGCGGCGTGGAGTTGTGCCAGCGCCACACGGGCAAATTCAGGGGTACCGGCAAAAATAATGCGCATCAGCTGATTTTCGCCGAAGACCGGCAGCAGGGCACGAAGCGGGCCAACTGTGGTCGCGTCAGGGGCATCCTTCGACAAGTTCAGGACGAACGGAAAGAAGAAAACCGCCGGTAAAGGCCTCTCTTTTCAGGCAGGGCCGCGGGTCCGGCTTTGCCGGCCCGCAGACGCAGCGGCCCCCTCGGGGTGGGAAGCTACGCGAAGCGAGCGACCGTGGGGGCTCTATTTGTTTTTGAGCATCTTGGTCTTGATGCGGTTGCGCTTGAGCGGCGACAGGTATTCAACAAACACCTTGCCCATCAAATGGTCCATCTCGTGCTGCACACACACCGCGAGCAGGCCTTCGGCGTCATGGGTTTGCTGCTGGCCGTCCAGGTCCAGCGCCTGGACCTTGATGGCGCTGGCGCGCTCCACACCGTCGTACACGCCGGGCACCGACAGGCAGCCTTCGTCATTGATCTGGGTTTCAGGACTGGACCACACAATCTCGGGATTGATCAGCACCAGGGGCTGGTCACGGCCTTCACTGACATCAATCACGACCACCCGCTCATGAACATTGACCTGGCTGGCGGCCAGGCCTATACCCTCGGCGGCGTACATGGTTTCCAGCATGTCCGCCACCAGGGTACGGATGCGCGCGTCCATGCCAGTCACGGGTTTGGCCACAGTGTGCAAGCGCTGGTCGGGATAACGAAGAATGGTCAGTTGGGTCATGGGGCAAACAATCAGGTGTCGCTATTTTCGCTAATTTTCGCTAATTTTCGGCATCGGAGCAGTTCCGAAATCGCATATTCGTTGCCTAATCAAGGGCTTAAGTACAAAATCGCTAGTGATTTATCAAGTTACAAACACGGCATCCGGCCCCCTCACCACCGGCCATGCCAGCCCCAAGGGCCCCAAGATGCAAACTATGTCTGGTCGTTTCACTCGAATTTCAATGGCCGCCGCCCTGCTGCTCAGCGCAGCAGGTTTGCATGCCCAGAATTTCCCGATCACGTCTGGCCAGCGCGCCACAGCCAATCAGGTGGCGCAAGCTGGCGTGCCCCTGACCGAGCTGGTGCCCAATGCCCCTGACGAATACACCGTCAAGCGCGGCGACACGCTGTGGGGCATCTCCGGCATGTTTCTCAAAAGCCCATGGCGCTGGCCCGAGCTGTGGGGCATGAACCTCGAAGACATCCGCAACCCGCACCGCATCTATCCGGGCCAGCAGCTGTACCTGGAGAAGGCCAATGGCCGCGCCATCTTGCGTACAACACGCAGCGGCGCCGACGGTTTGCCCGGCGGCACGGTTCGGGTGTCGCCCCGCACGCGTTACGAGTCACTGTCCGATGCTGCGGTGCCCACGCTGTCGCCGCAAGCCATTGAGCCCTTTCTTTCCGAGGCGCTGATTGTTGACGAAGCCGCCTTTGCCCTGGCACCCCGCATCGTGGCCACCCAGGAAGGCCGTGTGCTGCTCAGCCGCGGTGACCGCGCCTATGCGCGCGGTGTTTACAGCAGCAAGGAAGGCGGCAAGCCCCTGAGCGACGCCAGGGGCGAACCCATCGACTACCGGGTTTTCCGCAATGCCACCCCGCTGAAAGACCCGACCACTGGCGAAATTCTGGGCTACGAAGCGCAGTTTGTAGGCAAGGCCGAGCTGGTACGTGGAGAAAGCATCGCCAATGTGACGGGCAAGGACGGCAAGGTATCAACCGAAATCGTGCCCGCAACCATAGACATCGTGGTGGCCAAGGAAGAAATGCGCATCGGTGACCGTCTGGTGGCTGAGCCCCCGCGTGAGCTGCTCAGCTATGTGCCGCGTGCACCGGCAACGCAGATCGAAGGGCAGATTGTGTCGATTTATGGCAGCGCCGTACGTTATGCGGGGGAAAACCAGGTCGTGGTGCTCAACCGCGGGGCCCGGGACGGCCTGGAGCGGGGCCACGTGATGGCCATCCAGCAAACCGGCGTCCAGATGACCGACCGAACGGATTCGCCCCGCACACAGATCAGGCTGCCCCACGAACGCAACGGCCTGCTGATGGTTTTCCGCACCTTCGAAAAGGTGTCCTATGCGCTGGTACTGCAGGTGGTCGATGGCGCGAAAGTGGGCGATCGCTTCATCAACCCGAACTAAAGCAAGCTCCCCCTCACGCCACCAGTGCAGCCATGCAAGCCGCGGAACTTGGCGCTTGGTTGCGTCTGGCCTTGACGCCCGGTCTGGGCAACACGACTGCTCGCAAACTGCTGGCCACTTTTGGTTCGGCGCAAGCCATTTTTGAGCAGTCGGCCGGCACCTTGCGCCAGCTCGGCCCCGACAAGGTCGCCAACGCCCTGCTGACTCCACCGGAGAACCTGGCCAGCCAGCTGGAGGCCACGCTGCAATGGCTGCAGGCTGGCGACGATCGGCAGGTGGTGACCCTGGGCGACCCCGGTTATCCGTCCGCACTGCTCGACATCGAAGACCCACCCTCCATGCTTTATATGCTTGGAGCCCCCGATTCGCGGGCGTGGTCAGCTATCAATAACAGAGCACTTTGCCTGGCCATGGTAGGCAGCCGCAACCCAACGCCGCAGGGCGAGCACAACGCCCGGCAATTTGCCAGGACCTTCGGCGCCTCGGATCTCTGCGTGGTGTCGGGCCTGGCACTCGGCGTGGATGGCGCAGCCCACGACGGCGCCTTGCTGGGTGGCGGCACCACCATTGCCGTGGTCGGCACCGGGCTGGACCGGGTCTACCCCAAGAAACACCTGGACTTGGCGCACCGGATCGCCCAGCAAGGCCTGATCATCAGCGAGTTCCCGCTAGGAACGCCACCGCTGACGGCCAACTTCCCCAAGCGCAACCGGATCATTTCGGGGCTGGCGCAGGGTACGCTGGTGGTCGAAGCGGCGCTGAAATCGGGGTCTCTGATCACCGCGCGCCTGGCCGCCGAACAGGGCAAGGAAGTGTTTGCGATTCCGGGCTCCATCCACTCAACGCAGTCGCGCGGCTGCCATGCATTGATCAAGCAGGGCGCCAAGCTGGTTGAATCGGCGCAGGATGTGCTTGAAGAACTTCAGCTCCCGCACGCGGGCGCGGCTACGGGTGCCTGGTCTGACAGCCAGCCCGAACCCGAAGAGTCGCCCTTGCTGTCAGCCATGGGGTTTGACCCCGTGAGCCTTGATGCATTGCAGGCGCGCACCGGGCTGCCCACGCCAGAGTTGCAGGCACAACTGCTGGCGCTGGAACTGGCCAACCGCGTGGCGAGGCTGCCCGGTGGCCTGTTTCAGCGCATGTCCCTGGGCTGAGCCAGGCCCTGCAGCGCGAACGACCGGCCCTAACAAACTGCGTTATATTGGACGCATGTTTGAAGTGCTGGTGTATGTTTACGAAAATTATTGGCAAGGCGACGCCTGCCCGGAGTTGCACCAGCTGAGCCGCAAACTCACCGCTGTTGGCTTTGAAGCCGATGAAATCGAGGCGGCGCTGGTCTGGCTCAACGGCCTGAATATCGCGGCCCAGAACACCCAGCGTGGCACGCCCGAGGCGGCTTCGATGATCAATACCGGCGCGGTAGCAGCGCTTTCCGCCGCACCGGGCTTCCAGGCCCAGTCGGCCGGGAGCCTGCGCGTCTACTCGGTCGCCGAGCAGGAACACCTGGGTGCGCAAGCCCTGGGCTTCGTCAGCTTTCTCGAGTCCTCGGGCGTGTTGCCAGCGCACATGCGGGAAATCGTCATGGACCGAGCCATGGCCGCCCCGGGCGACCCGCTGGCGCTCGACGACCTCAAGATCATCGTGCTGATGGTCTACTGGAGCTTTGGCGAAGAGCCCGACGCCCTGGTCCTCGACGAGCTCTGTGACGACGCGGACTTCCGCATTGCACACTAGCCCCCACGTTCACTCACTGCGGAAGTCGCCATAAGGTTGCTTCGTCAAGCGGCCTGCCGGGCCGCCTCTTAACCAGCCGGGGCCGCGGATCTGGCTTCGCCAGTCCGCAGGCGCAGCGGCCCCCTTGGGGGGCAGGGAGCTACACGCAGTGAGCGACCGTGGGGGCGATATTTTCAGCCGAGCAGGCGCTCCGGGTTGGCATCGAGCTTGGCCAACGCATCGCGCGTGGCGCGCACCGTCAGCGCCTCATCTTCGGTGGGCACCAGCAGGCCAGCCTGCAGGTAGGCCGCCAGGCGGCGTGCCTGGATCAGGAAGTTTCGGCCATCGGTGGTCGCGAACAAATGCAACTGCTTGCGGTCGCTACGCCAGGCGAACTGCACGTGGCTGAGCTGGCCGTTGTGGTCCAGACTGAACCATGCGCCGAGCTGAAGTTCCTGCGCCCAGGCGCGCATGGCCTCGCTGGGCCGGCTGCCGCCGTCGGCAATCACCGCCAGATCGGAGGCGTCGATGCCTATCATCATGACCAGGTTTTCAGTGTCCAGCGGGAGATCGCCCACGTCCTCATCGGAGAGGTAATCCTCCAGGTTGGCCAGGCGCTTGGCCATCTCGTCGATGCGTTCGACAGAAATCGCATCGGTCTTGGACATGAAGGCATCGGCCAGGGTGTCGCTGATGGTCTTCAGGTGCTGGTCCTGGACCGGCGTGGCCATGCCCAGCATGGCCATGCCCATTCGAAGAAGTTGTAACAGCTTGGGCAAATCGGCGATCACGCGCGCACGGTCATTGCGGTTGGGCTTGGCGCTCGCCGCCCAGACCAGATCAGCTGCGGCCTGCTTGAGCGTGATCGTGTCCTTGTGCTGGGGACCGTTTTTCATCGCGGCGATCGCCAGCACTTCAGCCCATGTCTTGAACAGGAATTCGCGGATCTCCTCGCGCACCGGCATGTCATTGAGCATGCTGCGCATCTCAATCGTGTACTGGATGGCCATGGTCTCTTTTTGCTCGAGTTGCTGGGCCAAGGTGACCACCCGAGCGGCACTGCCTTGCTCGGAAAGAAACTTCGACAGAAATTTCTGGAATTCGTCGTAAACCAGCTGAAACACACGGCGCCCGGTCTCGGGGTACTGCTCGATTACCTGCACCACACGCTTGACCTCGATTTCAAGCGCGCCGCCCGACACCGTGGCGTCGAAGCCCAGCACGCAGGATCCCATTCGGTCGATCAGACGGCGAGCCGGGTGCTGCAGCGATCCAAAAAATTCAGGCTCGGAAATTGCCACGCGCAGCACCGGCATCTGCAGCCGGGCAAACCACACCCGCATGGCGGGCGGAATGCGGTCCTCCGCCAGGATGCTCTGAAACATCAGCGCCACGATTTCGATGGTGGCCTTTTCACTGGACGTGGTCGCCGCCTGCTTGAGGGCGGCAGTGCGCTGGCGCAGGGCGCCAGCCACCTCCTCGACCTGCACCGCGCCGTAAATCTGGTCCGGTGCATCGACCATGGTGCCTTCATAACTGGCGCCGCCCTCACCCCCGCTACCGCCAGACGGCACCCTGGCCAACGCCTGCGCCAATTGCGGCGAAGGCTGGTGCGATTGGGTCTGGTCAAACTCGACGGCATGGTCCGACAGCAGCCGCTTGAGGTGCCCCATGACACCCTGTGCCCGCATGCGCGCTCGCGCCAGCGGCGAGGTGCCGGTTTGCATGCGCGTTTCGTCCTGGATGTCGAGCCTGGTGGCAACCGTTTCCGAGCCAGCCCTCGCGCCGCCGGATCTGCCGCCCCGCCCACTGCCGCCACCGGCCCGAGCGCTCCTTCCCGGGCCGCCGGTACCGCCACCTCCACTGGCACCGCCCGACGCCGTGCCGCGACTTCCTGAGGTGCCATCGGAACCACCGACACCCGAAGATGCTCCATAGCGACCCGCGGGCTCCGCGTCGGGCCCGCTGGAATCCGACACAAAATCATTCGCAGTGTCCCAACCCGTGTCCTCCGATCCGCCGCCGTTTCGACCGGATCCGCCTGATCCACTCGACCCGCCATCTCCGGGCCTGCCGCCCGGGGAGGCTTCCAAGAGGGATGCCCGCTCGCCCGCCGATAGACCTGTCGGCCGGGGCGGCATGGTAGCTGGGGGGTTGAGCGCTGCAGAGGGCGTGCGTTTGACAAGCGCCCGGCGGTCGATGTCGACCATGACATTTTCCTTGATCAGGAATTCGTTAGCTGCGCGGTACGCTTCCAGCAGATGCGCGGTCAGTCGTTGCTGGATCAGGTCCTGGACCGTCAGCCACAACTCCCGCGACAACGGCGCCAGTGTCCACTGCTCGACCAGGTTTTGTGACAGCACCTCGGGCCGCAGGATGTCTTCCTTGGGCAATTCGGAGACGCCCTCCAGGCCCTGAATACGCAGGCGCAGATCATTGAGTTCCCAGCTGGCACTGTCCAGCAACCGCAGGGCCAGCCGCGAGGCGAGAATCTTGTTCTCCATGACCTCGTTGCCCATCAGCTCGAATTTCCCGCTGTCCAGCGGCATGGAATAGGTTGCCTCCGGGGCGGCCAGTGCTTTCTTCCAGGCGTCCGTGGTGGCGTTGATCCAGATGATTTCGTTTTCCTGAAAGGAAATCCAGCCGTCGCGACGGTCCTGCATCTCGCGGGCATTGCCCGCTTCATCCATTGCTGCCGACAGCCGGGCCTTGATCTCTGACGCCAGGGCGGGCATCACCTCTGCAGCACAAGCGACAAACTGCTCACGCGCCTGCCGTGCGAGGCGAAGGTCTTGTTTGTTGTTTGCAGCCACGGCCGTGTCAATTCTGGAGCATCAGCTTACACCGCGGCTCCGGCATTGGGATCGTTCGGGTTCTCGTCCTTTTTGCCCGAAGACGGTTTGACCAGGTCTTCACGCTTGATGCCCAGCCACATCGCAATCGCGGCGGCCACAAACACGGATGAGTAGATGCCGAACAAGATACCAATGGTCAGCGCCAGCGCAAAGTAAAACAGCGTCGGCCCGCCGAACAGCAGCATCGACAGCACCATGATCTGCGTGGAGCCATGGGTGATGATGGTGCGGCTGATGGTTGAGGTGATGGCGTTGTCAATGATCTGGACAGTGTCCATCTTGCGATAGCGACGGAAATTCTCGCGGATCCGGTCAAAAATCACCACCGATTCGTTGACCGAATAGCCGAGCACCGCCAGCACCGCGGCCAGCACCGCCAGTGAAAACTCCCACTGGAAGAACGCAAAAAAGCCGAGGATGATGACGACATCATGCAAGTTGGCAATGATGGCTGCCACCGCGTACTTCCACTCAAAGCGGAAAGCCAAGTAAATCATGATGCCGACCACCACCATGGCCAGCGCCTTCAGACCATCCTGGGCCAGCTCCTCCCCGACCTGCGGACCGACAAACTCGGTCCGGCGCAACACGATCTGTGGGTCCCCGGTCCTCAAGGCTTCCATCACCTTGTCGCTTTGTTGCGCGGTGGTCACGCCTTTTTGCGCCGGTAGTCGAATGATCACGTCCCGCGTCGTGCCGAAATTCTGCACTTGCACATCAGTAAAGCCGAGACCGGCGACGGTACCGCGAACCTTCTCGACATCAGCGGGCTGGGAGTAGCTCACTTCCATCACCGTGCCACCGGTGAATTCCACGGACAGGTGCAGTCCGCGCGAGAACAGGAAAAACACCGCCAACGCAAAGGTCGTGAACGAGATCACATTGAAGACCAGGGCATGCCGCATGAACGGGATGTCCTTGCGGATCTTGAAAAATTCCATGAGGTCCTCTTTCTTGTTCTGTTGTCTAGGCCGACGGTGCTGAGGTGCCGGACTTGGCGGGAACCCCGGCGTCGCCAGCCGGACGCCAAATCGTACCTATGGACACGGATTTGAGCTTTTTTTGCCGACCGTACCAGAGATTGACCAGTCCGCGCGAGAAAAATACCGCCGAGAACATGCTGGTCAGGATGCCAATGGTGTGGACCACGGCAAACCCTCGCACAGGCCCCGATCCGAAGGCCAGCAGGGCCACGCCGGCAATCAGCGTCGTGATGTTCGAATCCAGAATGGTGGCCCAGGCGCGCTCGTAGCCGGTGTGAATGGCAGCCTGCGCCGATGCGCCATTGCGCAACTCTTCCCGCACGCGTTCATTGATCAGCACGTTGGAGTCAATCGCCATGCCCAGGGCCAGCGCCATTGCCGCCATGCCCGGCAAGGTGAGGGTTGCCTGCAGCATGGACAACACGGCCACCAGCAGCATCAGGTTCACCGCCAGCGCCAGCCCGGAAAACAGGCCGAACAACATGTAATAACCCGCCATGAACGCGACGATCACCAGGAAACCCCAAGCCACGCTGTTGAATCCCTTGGCAATGTTTTCTGCGCCCAGGCTGGGGCCAATCGTGCGCTCCTCGATGATTTCCATGGGCGCTGCGAGTGAACCGGCGCGCAGCAACAAGGCCAGATCGTTGGCCTCAACCACACTCATAGAGCCCGAAATCTGGAAGCGGTTGCCCAACTCGCTCTGGATCACCGGCGCCGTCAGAACCTCGCCCTTGCCTTTTTCAAACAGTACGATGGCCATGCGTTTCTTGACGTTTTCACGGCTGGTGTCGCGCATGATGCGGCCACCCTTGGCATCCACAGTCAAATCGACCTTGGGCTGCTGGCTCTGCGAATCGAAGCCGGGCTGGGCATCGGTCAGGCTTTCGCCGGTGAGGATCACCTGCTTCTTGACAATGACGGCCCGGCCGTCACGCTCGAGAAAACGCTCCGAGCCGAAAGGCACGGCCCCGGAGCCAAGTTCAGCCGCCCGGCCTTCGCTGCTTTCATCGACCAGGCGCATTTCCAGCGTGGCGGTGCGACCCAGGATGTCCTTGGCCTTGGCCGTGTCCTGCACCCCGGGAAGCTGCACCACGATGCGGTCCACGCCCTGCTGCTGGATCACCGGCTCGGCCACACCCAGTTCATTGATGCGGTTGTGCAGCGTCACCATGTTCTGCTTGAGTGCCTGGTCCTGGACCAGCCTGGCCGCTTCCGGTTTGATGCGTGCCACCACACGGTATTCGGCACCGTCAGGGGTCTCCACCATCTGCAAGTCTGCAAACTGGTCCTGAAAAATCCGCTTGGCTGCTTCCAGCGCGGCGGTATCGCGGAACTTCAGTTCGATGGCCTGGCCGTTGCGATTGATCCCGCCGTGGCGGATATTCTTCTCGCGCAGCACCAGCCGCAGGTCACCAGCCAGCGACTCGGCTTTTTTCGTCAGCGCCGCCTGCATGTCCACCTGCAGCATGAAATGCACACCGCCGCGCAAATCCAGTCCCAGGTACATGGGCCGCGCGCCCAGCGCGGTCAGCCACGCAGGTGAGCGCGACAGCAGGTTGAGCGCCACGATGTAGGAAGGATTTGAGGGGTCAGGCGACAAGGTCTTTTGAATCGCATCCTTGGCCTTGAGCTGCGTGTCGGTATCGCCAAAGCGCGCCCTGACCGACGTGGCGTCAAAATTCACCGCTTCGGGGACGATGTTGGCGTCCTTGAGGGCCTGCTCCACGCGCGTCACCGTGGTGCTGTCAATCTTCACGCTGGTTTTCGCGCTGGACACCTGCACGGCTGGCGCTTCGCCAAAAAAGTTGGGCAGCGTGTACAACGCGGCAATCAGCAAGGCGGCGACGATGATCGCGTACTTCCAGACCGGATAACGATTCATGAGCGTACTGTTCCTGGGAAACGAAGGGACTGGACGGGCCAGCGCGGGCCGGCCCTGAGGGGAAACCGTCTTCTGCTTACTTGATGCTGCCTTTTGGCAGGACCTGCACGATGGCGCTGCGCTGCAGCTGGATTTCAACCCCGCTGGCAACTTCAACACCCAAGTAGGCTTCACCCATTTTCGTGACCTTGCCGAGCAGGCCGCCTGCCGTCACGACCTCGTCGCCCTTGGCGATCGCATCGATCATGGCGCGGTGCTCCTTCTGCTTTTTCATCTGCGGGCGGATCATCACGAAGTAAAGCACCACAAACATCAGCACCAGCGGCAACATGCTGGTGAGCGAAGACATCATGCCGCCTTCGGCAGCAGCAGCGGGGGCGGTTTGGGCAAACGCGGAAGAAATAAACACAGCAGACTCCACAACAAGGGTAAGGCACGCCCGGTCACACCGCGGGCGCAGAGGGCCTGATTGTATGCGGCCGGTTACGGGTAAGAAGCTGTAACCCGTGGCCTGGCGGGGGCTCTGCACCCGAAACGGGCGGGCGCGGGGAAAACACTGCTTTTCTGCGCCGGGGGCGTACGGCGTCAGGCGGCCAACTGCGGCCTGACAGCCTGCGGCTGGCGGAATGCCGCCAACGCAACGGTCCACTGCAGCTGCGCCTGCTCGACATGACGCGCCTTCACATGGCCATAACCCTTGATCAGCTCAGGGATACGCGCCACATCCACCGCCGCCGCATGGTTGCCGGCGGTCAGAGAATGCAGGATCTCCTCAATGCAGCTTTCATACTGGACGATGAGCGCCCGCTCCATCCGGCGCTCCTCAGTCCGGCCAAAGGGATCCAGTGCGGTGCCGCGCAAACCCTTGAGCTTGGCCAGCACTTTGAAGCCGGTCAACATCCAGGGGCCAAACTTCTGCTTTTGCAGCTCACCCCTGTCATTGGTTTTGGCGATGATGGGCGGCGCCAGGTGGTAATTGAGCTTGTAGTCGCCTTCAAACATCGCCCCCACCTTGTCATGGAAGCTGCGGTCGGTGTGCAGACGGGCCACTTCGTACTCGTCCTTGCAGGCCATGAGCTTGAACAGGTAGCGGGCGACGGCCTCGCTCAATTGAGTCTTGCCCAGCGCCGATTCAGTCTGCTGCACGCGGCCTACCAAATTTTCGTAACGTTTGGCGTAAGCCGCGTTCTGATACGCCGTGAGAAATGCCACCCGGCGCGCGACCAGGTCCTGCAGACCCTGGCGCGGAGCCGGCATGGCAATCACTTGCGCAGAGGCGAACAGCTTTTCCATTGCGGCCAGGTCGTGGGCCGCGCGGCGGCCCCACTCGAAAGCCGTCTTGTTGTTCTCCACGGCGACGGCATTGAGCTCGATGGCGCGCATCAGCGACGCATATTGCAGCGGGATCCAGCCCTTTTGCCAGGCGTAGCCCAGCATCATGGGGTTGGTGTAAATGCTGTCGCCCATCAGTTTGGTCGACGCCGCGTCGGCATTGAAGGCGCCGACGCCAGCCACCCCCACCGCCTTGACGATCTCTGCGGCACAGGCGTCGGCCGGGTTCTGCCAGTTGGCGTTATGCACAAATGCCGCCGTCGGCGTGCTGTAGGAATTGAGCGCCACATGCGTGCGGCCCTCGCGCATGCGCAGCACCGTCTCCTTTCCGGCCGTCACGAT
The DNA here is from genome assembly GCF_013817205.1 of Polaromonas sp. GTDB lineage: Bacteria > Pseudomonadota > Gammaproteobacteria > Burkholderiales > Burkholderiaceae_C > Polaromonas. Next base: position 27,758 of record NZ_JACDDD010000018.1, on the reverse strand, counting down.
CGGGTCGCAGCCGATGATCAGATCGGCCCCAGCCATGCCAACGCGGGTGGTGCGGATGTCCCCCAGGCTGGCGCCGATCAGCACATGGCTCCAGGTGGCGCCGCCTTTTTGCGCCAGGCCGCCAGCGTCCTGGGTAACGATGCCCTTGCCCTCGATGTGGCCGGCCATGCCCAGCAACTGGCCGATGGTGATGACGCCGGTGCCGCCGACGCCGGCCACCACGATGCCCCAGACCTTGCCGTCCACGCCTTCGGTGGCGGGGATGCGCGGCTCGGGTAGCGGACCCATCTCGAAGGGCGAAGGCGTCTTGCCCTTGGCTTTTTTCTTGAGTTGACCACCTTCAACCGTGACAAAGCTCGGGCAAAAACCCTTGAGGCAGGACATGTCCTTGTTGCAGGTGGACTGGTTGATCTGGCGCTTGCGGCCGAATTCGGTTTCCAGCGGCTCCACGCTCAGGCAGTTGGACTGCACGCTGCAGTCGCCACAGCCTTCGCAGACCAGCTCGTTGATGACCACACGCACGGCGGGATCGATCAGGGTGCCGCGCTTGCGGCGCCGGCGTTTCTCGGTGGCGCAGGTCTGGTCATAAATGATGACGGTCGTGCCCTTGATCTCGCGGAACTGCCGCTGGATCGCATCGAGCTCGTCGCGGTGGTGCACCGCCACGCCTTCGACCAGCGTCACGTTGTCGTATTTTTCCGGCTCGTCGGTCACCACCACAATTTTGGCAACACCTTCGGCGCGCATGGACTGGGCAATCTGCACCACCGAATGGCCTTCGGGCCGTTCTCCCACCTGCTGGCCACCGGTCATGGCCACCGCATCGTTGTAGAGAATCTTGTAGGTGATGTTGACGCCGGCGGCAATCGACTGGCGCACCGCCAGCGAGCCGCTGTGAAAGTACGTGCCGTCACCGAGGTTGGCAAAAATATGCTGGTCGGTGGTGAAAGGCTGCTGCCCGACCCAAGGCACGCCTTCGCCGCCCATTTGGGTGAAGCCGATCGTGGAACGGTCCATCCAGGTGGCCATGAAATGGCACCCAATACCACCCATGGCGCGTGAACCTTCGGGCACCACAGTCGAGGTGTTGTGCGGGCAACCCGAGCAGAACCAGGGCGCGCGGTCGCCCTTGACTTCCAGTACCTGCATGGACCGCTCTTTGGCTTGCAGGATGGCAAGCTGCGCGTCGATGCGCGCGGCCATGTCGCCATCCACGCCCATCTTTTTGAGGCGCTGCGCAATCGCCCGGGCAATGATGGCCGGCGACAGGTCGGCATTGGCGCGCAGCAAGGTGTTGGCCATGGGGTTGGGCATGGACCATTCACCGCCCGAAAAATCGCCCTCAGGCTCGCTGAACTTTCCCAGCACATTGGGCCGCACGTCCGGGCGCCAGTTGTAGAGCTCTTCCTTGAGCTGGTATTCAATGACCTGACGCTTCTCCTCGACAACCAGAATCTCCTGCAGGCCGGTGGCGAACTCGCGTGTCAACTGGGCTTCAAGAGGCCAAACCACGCCGACCTTGTGCAGGCGGATGCCCAGCTGGCGACAGGCATCGTCGTCCAGCCCCAGGTCGATCAAGGCCTGGCGCGTGTCGTTGTAAGCCTTGCCGCTGGCGATGATCCCAAAACGGTCGTTCGGGCCTTCGATCACGTTGTAGTTCAGCCGATTCGCTCGGATGTATGCAAGCGCGGCGTACCACTTGTAGTCAAACAAGCGCGCCTCCTGCTCCAGCGCATGGTCGGGCCATCGGATATGCAGGCCGCCCGGCGGCATCTGGAAGTCGGTCGGCAGCTTGATCTGCACGCGCACGGGGTCAATCATCGCCGTGGCGCTGGACTCGACAATTTCCTGGATGGTTTTCATGCCGGCCCAGACGCCTGAAAAGCGGCTCATCGCAAAGGCGTGTACGCCAAGGTCGAGAATCTCCTGCACATTGGCCGGGAAAAACACCGGTAGACCGCAGGCCTTGAAGATGTGGTCGCTCTGGTGCGCGGCGGTCGAGCTTTTGGCCACATGGTCGTCGCCGGCCACGGCAATCACGCCGCCCCAGGGCGTGGTGCCTGCCATGTTGGCGTGTTTGAACACGTCAGAGCATCGGTCCACGCCCGGGCCCTTGCCATACCAGATGCCAAACACACCGTCGAACTTGTTGGTACCGGGCGGCGAGAAGCCCAGTTGCTGCGTGCCCCACAGTGCGGTGGCAGCCAGCTCCTCATTGACACCCGGCTGGAACACGATGTTCTGCGCCTTCAGGAAAGGCGCGGCTTTCACAAGGGACTGGTCATAACCACCGAGCGGCGAGCCGCGGTAACCGCTGATGAAGCCTGCGGTGTTTTTGCCCTGCAGGGCGTCGCGCTGGCGCTGCAACATGGGCAGCTTGACGAGCGCCTGGACGCCGCTCATGAAAGCCTGACCATAGTCCAACGAATATTTGTCGTCCAAAGTCACCGTCTCGAGCGCCTTGCGGATGTGTTCAGGCAGGGGTGCGTTCATCTTTGTCTCCAGTCGTGGGCTGAGCCGCCTTGTGGGCGGGGGAAGAAGCTGGTCACCCGGATAGGGCGGCGCCTCTATATATGAACAAAGTGTAGGCGCGATGCGTGGATAAGTCTTTGCTTTTTATGCCTCGTTTTCATGGGTTTGAGAAAGATTCTTGCTCATAATGCCTGGATATGGAAACACTTGACAAGTTTGACATCGCCATCCTGAATGAATTACAAACCGACGGCCGCCTCAGCAATGCCGAACTCAGCGTGCGCGTGGGCCTGAGCGCCGCGCCCTGCTGGCGGCGGGTGCGGGCGCTGGAGGAAAGCGGCTTCATCAAGGGGTACCGGGCCGAGATCGATCGCCAGAAAATCGGTCTCGGCGTGCTGGCCTTTGTGCGGCTGGACGCCGACCGCAACACTGGCGACGCCACCAGCGTGATGGAAGAAGCCATCCGCAAGCTGCCGGAAATCATTGCCTGCCACTACATCAGCGGCACCGGCACCTTCGAGCTGCAGGTGGTGGCGCAGGACCTGGACAGCTTTTCGCGCTTTGCGCTGAAAAGCCTGTTGAACCTGCCCAATGTGAAAGACATGCACACCAGCTTTTCGCTGGGTGAGGTCAAGGCCAGCAGCGCGCTGCCGCTGGGCCATCTGGCAGCCGGCAAGCCGCCGTGAACCCAGACTTATGAATCAAATCGGCCTCTAGCCCTTATTCAGCGGGCGCAAGCAGCTATAAATTACATAGCAATAAATGGCATGGGCCTCAACAGGGGGTGTGCAAATCTTCACCAGCAGGGGCCGCGGGACCGGCTTCGCCGGACCGCAGGCGCCTGCCCCCTGCAAGGGAAAAGGCGCTACACGACGTGCGCGCCGATAGGGATGCTCAAACTGACCAGCCGCCGCCCAAAGCACGGATCAGCCCCACCGTGGCGAGGTACTGTGCTGCGCGAACCTGCAGCGCCTCGCGCCGATTCCGCAGTTCGCTGCGCTGGGCATCCAGCAGTTCGAGCTGGCTGACAAAACCGTTGCGGTAACGCGCACCTGACAGCACGGTGGCGCGTGCGGCCGAAGCGACCGAGCGCGACTGCGCCTCTGACTGCCCGGCCAGCAGGCGCAGCGCCGACAGCTGATCCTCGACCTCCCGGAAGGCCACCAGGATCTGTTCGCGGTAGTTCGCCAGCGCGATGTCGAGTTCGGCATTGGCGTTCTGCACGCCTGCCTCGCGCCGGCCCCCATCAAAAATCGGCAAGGACAACAAGGCGCCCACACCCCAGGCACGCGTCGCCAACTTGAACAAGTCACCGATTTCAGGCGCCGCGTAGCCACCGCTGGCGGTCAGCGCAAAGCTCGGAAACCAGGCGGCTTTGGCCACGCCGGCGCGCGCCTGGGCCGCCTGCATGCTGGTCTGCGCCGCAGACACATCGGGCCGCCGAACCAGCACCCTGCTGGGCACGCCGGCCGGAATCACAGGCAGAGCCGTGGACCATTCGGCCGGCTTCACTTCGAAGCTGGAGGCCACCTCGCCGACCAGCACGGCCAGCGCGTGTTCGAGCTCGGCGCGGCGCCGGTCCAACGCCAGCGCTTCCGACTCGGTGGCGGCGACTTCGGTGCGCACGCGTGCCACGTCCAGTTCTGCCACGTCCCCTTCCCGGAAGCGCACCTCGGTCAGGCGCAGGGTGTTGCTGTAAGCCTGCAGGGTGTCCCGTACCAGCGTGCGTTCGGCATCGAGGGCGCGCAGCTGCAGGTAGGTCTGTGCCACATTGGCCTGCACCAGCAACTGCGTGCTGCGCAGCAGCGCCTCGCGAGACAGGGCATCCAGCGATGCAGCATCGGAGGCCAGTGACAGCCTGCCGATCAGATCCACTTCATAGGAAAAATTGGCCCCCACACTGAGCACGGTTCGCGGCCGGTTGCCGGTTGTGCTGTTTTGCTGGCGCACTGCGCCGGCGCCGAGGTCGATCTGCGGTAAGCGGTTGGCATCGGTGGACCGCAACAGCGCACGCGCCTGGGTCAGTCGGCCGGCCGCGACCTGCACGCTGGTGTTGTTGCGGCCGGCCTGCTCGACCAGCTGGTCGAGCACCGGGTCGGCAAATGCCGTCCACCATCGGCCCTGGGTGTGTGCCTCTGCACTGGCGGGCGCCGTTGCCAGCACGCGCGAAGGGTCCTGCTCCCCCCTGAAGATCGGCGGTGTGGCCGGCAAGCTGGCGGGATCGACGGCTGCGGGCGTGGCGCAACCGGCCAGCACCAGGGCGGCGAGCAAAGGGACCAGCGCGGTGCGCAGTAGGGAAGAGGTGTGGTTCATGCTGACTCCTTGGCTGTTTCTGATTTATTCGTGGTGGGCGATGCGTGCGGCCGGCTGACCATGCAGCGGTGCACCACCACCGCCGGCAAAGGCTTCGATGTGCGGTACCTCGCCGTGCAATTTGAGCGGGCGGTTGCCGGCCATGCGGCGCAGCGCCACGTAAAACACCGGTGTGAGGAACAGGCCAAAGGCCGTCACGCCAATCATCCCGGCGAATACCGCCACACCCATGGCCGAGCGCATTTCCGCCCCAGCGCCGGTGGACAACACCAGCGGCAGCACGCCCATCACAAAAGCAAGCGAGGTCATCAGGATGGGGCGCAGGCGCAGGCGACTGGCTTCGATCGCGGCTTGCACCGGCGTGCGGCCGGCAAACTCGAGCTCGCGCGCAAACTCGACGATCAGGATGGCGTTTTTTGCCGACAGCCCTACCAGCACCATCAGCCCGATCTGCGTGAAGACATTGTTGTCACCGCCCGAAATCCACACGCCCGTCATCGCCGCCAGCAGGCCCATGGGCACGATCAGGATGATGGCGATCGGCAGTGTCAGGCTCTCATACTGTGCAGCCAGCACCAGGAAGACCAGCAGGATGGCCAGCGGGAACACCAGCACGGCAGAGTTGCCGGCCAGGATTTCCTGGTAAGTCAGCTCTGTCCACTCGAAGCTGATGCCCTTGGGCAGGGTCTGGGCCGCGATGCGTTCGATGGCCTGCTGCGCCTGGCCCGACGAATAACCGGGCGCCGGGCCACCGCTGATATCGGCCGACAAATAGCCGTTGTAGCGCATGGCCCGTTCGGGGCCGAAGCTGGACTGCACCTTCATCAGCGCGGACAGCGGCACCATCGCGCCGGTGGTCGAGCGCACCTTGAGCAGGCCCACGTCCTCGGCGCGCGCGCGGTAGGGCGCATCAGCCTGCACACGCACGCTGTAGGTGCGACCGAACTTGTTGAAGTCGTTCGCGTACAGGCTGCCCAGGTAAATTTGCATGGTGTCGAAGATGTCGGTCACCGGCACATTGAGCTGGCGCGCCTTGGTGCGGTCAATGTCGGCGTACAGCTGTGGCACGTTGACCTGCCAGCTCGTGAAGGTGCCCGCAATTTCGGGCGCCTGTGACACTTTTTCCATGAAGGCCTTCACTGCGCCATCCATCGCGTCGTAACCCAGCGAGGCGCGGTCTTCCAGCTGCAACTTGAAGCCACCAGTGGTCCCGAGACCCTCCACCGGCGGCGGCGGGAACATCACGATGAAGGCGTCCTGGATGCCGGCAAACGCGCCGTTGAGCTGGCCCGCCACTGCGCCACCGCTCTGGTCGGCCCGCTTGCGTTCGGCAAAGGGCTTCAGCGTGGCAAACACAATGCCCGAGTTCGAGCTGTTGGTGAAGCCGTTGATGGACAGGCCCGGGAAGGCAATTGCGTCTTCCACGTTCGGGTTGGCCTTCATGATCTGGCCCATGCGCTGGATCACGTCTTCGGTGCGGTCCAGGGTGGCGCCGTCGGGCAGCTGCGCAAAACCAATCAGGTACTGCTTGTCCTGCGCCGGTACAAAACCGCCGGGCACCAGTTTGAAGACACCGACCGTCGCCGCTACCAACACCAGATACATCACCAACATCAGTGCCTTGCGCGAGATCGCACCCTTGACACCGCTGCTGTAGGCAGTGGCGCCCCGGGCGAACAGGCGGTTGAAGCCGGCGAAGAAGCGGCCGAAGATGCGGTCCATGCCGCGCGTCAGCGCGTCTTTCGGCGCGTCGTGGCTTTTCAGCAGCAGGGCTGCCAGCGCTGGCGAAAGGGTCAGCGAATTGATCGCTGAGATCACGGTCGAGATCGCTATCGTCACTGCGAACTGGCGGTAAAACTGGCCGGTCAGGCCACTGATGAAGGCCAACGGCACAAACACCGCCACCAGCACCAGCGCAATCGCGATGATGGGCCCGGAGACCTCGCGCATGGCGCGATAGGTCGCCTCGCGCGGCGTGAGCCCGGCTTCGATGTTGCGCTCGACGTTTTCCACGACCACGATGGCGTCATCGACCACGATGCCGATGGCCAGCACCAGTCCAAACAGGCTGAGCGCGTTGATCGAAAATCCCAGCAGGTGCAGCACGGCAAAAGTGCCAACCACCGACACCGGCACCGCGAGCAGCGGGATGATGGAGGCGCGCCAGGTCTGCAAAAACAGGATCACCACCAGCACTACCAGCGCCACCGCTTCCAGCAGGGTCGTGATCACCGACTTGATCGAGGCACGTACAAACTGCGTCGGGTCATAGGCGATGCGGTATTCCACACCTTCGGGCATGTTTTTCGCAAGTTCATCCATGGTTTGGCGCACGGCGCCGGAAATCTCCAGCGAGTTGGAACCCGGCGCCTGGAAAACGCCTATGCCGACCGCAGGTTTGTTGTTCAGCAGGGAACGCAGGGAATAGTCGGAAGCGCCCAGCTCGAGGCGGGCGATGTCGCGCAAACGCGTTACGGCCCCGTCGCTACCGGTCTTGACAATGATGTCGCCAAACTCCTCCTCGTTCTGCAACCGGCCCTGGGCATTGATCGACAGCTGCATGTCCACACCCGGCAGACCCGGCGAGGCACCGACCACACCAGCGGCCGCCTGCACGTTCTGACCGCGGATCGCCGCCACCACATCGCTGGCCGAGAGGCCGCGCTGCGCGACCTTCTGCGGGTCGAGCCAGACACGCATCGAATAGTCGCCACCGCCAAAGATCTGCACCTGGCCCACGCCCTGGATGCGCGCCAGTCTGTCCTTGACGTTGAGCACCGCGTAGTTGCGCAGGTAGTTGATGTCGTAGCGGTCATTCGGCGAGACCAGGTGCACCACCATGGTGATGTTGGGCGCGCTCTTGACCGTGGTTACGCCGAGCCGGCGCACTTCCTCGGGCAGGCGCGGCTCGGCCTGCGAGACGCGGTTCTGCACCATCTGCTGCGCCTTGTCAGGATCGGTGCCGAGCTTGAAGGTCACCGTCAGCGTCATCACGCCGTCGGTGGTGGCCTGACTGCCCATGTAGAGCATTCCCTCAACACCGTTGATGGATTCTTCCAGTGGCATGGCCACGGTTTCGGCAATCACCTTGGGGTTGGCGCCGGGGTACTGGGCGCGCACCACCACCGAGGGCGGCGCCACCTCCGGGTACTCGGAGATCGGCAGCCCGCGCAACGCGACCAGGCCGGCGATGAGCATCAGCAGCGACAACACGCCGGCAAAAATCGGCCGGTCGATAAAAAATCTAGAAAGATTCATGGGAGTTCTTCTTGTTCAGGCAGAAGCTGGTGCCCCTGCGTTCATTCATTAATTACTTCGCGGCTACCTTGACCGGCTTGTCGGCATTGAGCAGTTCGGCCTTGGCGGACATCTCGACCGGTTGAGGCACCACCAGCGCGCCGGGGCGCACACGCTGCAGGCCGTTGACCACGATGCGTTCGTTGGGTGCGAGACCGTTCTTGACGACGCGCAAGCCGTTCACCGAAGCGCCCAGCGTGACTTCGCGGTACACCGCCTTGTTGTCGGCCCCGACCACCAGCACGAATTTCTTGTTCTGTTCGGTCCCGACGGCGCGTTCATTGACCAGCAGGGCCATGACCTGCGTCGCTTGACCCATGCGAATGCGCGCGAACTGGCCGGGCATCAGCTGGCCGTCCCTGTTGTCGAAGACCGCGCGGGCGCGCACCGTGCCGCTTTTGGCATCAACCTGGTTGTCCACCAGCTGCAAGCGGCCCTGGAACGGCGTGTCAATCGTAGCGGCGGTACCCATCTGGACCGGGATGCGCTCGAGCTTGCGTTCGCCGCCGCCGCTCACATCGCGCAGGGCTTTTGCCACCACCTGCTCGTCGGCGTCGAAGCTCGCATAAATCGGGCTGACCGACACCAGCGTCGTCAGCACCGGCGCGCCCGGGCCGGCGGCAACCAGGTTGCCGACAGTGAGCTCGAGCTTGCCGACGCGGCCGGCCACCGGTGCGCGGACCTGCGTGTAACCCATGCTCAGTTGCGCGGTATGCAGCGCGGCCTGGACAGCGCGCAGATTCGCATCAGCCTCTCGCTGGCCGTTGCTGCGCTCGTCGAACTCACGTTTCGAGATGGCCTGCTCGCTCCACAGGCGTTGCGAACGTTCGTACTCGCCCTTGGCCTGGGCCACCCGCGCCTGCGCCGCGCCGACCTGGGCTTCGGCCCGCTGTACCTCGGCGGCGTAGGGCGCGGGATCAATCGTCAGCAGCAACTCGCCTTTTTTGACCAGCGCGCCTTCGCGGAAATGCACCGCCTGGAGAGTACCGGCCACACGCGGACGGATATCTACGCGCTCGACGGCCTCGAGCCGTCCCGAGAACTCATCCCAGGCGGCCACCTCGCTCTGCACGACGGTGGCGACCGACACCGGTGTGGCCGGCGGCCCGGCCGGCGCGTCCGACGAGGTGGCGGAGCTGGAGACACCAAAGGCGGTGGCGGTAATGCCGGCGATGGCCAGCACCGCCAGCCCCCCGGTCAGCAGGCGACGCTTGTTGTCGTTTGAATGCTTCAATGGCATGGTGAACACCCTTCGTGAATTGATAAAAAATGCGAATCTGCGTGGAACTGTCAGGCTTTCCGCCATGGCAAGGTCAAATCACTGACCCCAAAAACCTTGGCGGGTCAAGGGCAATCGCGATCGACCATCGGCCAGGGGCGTTGTGGCCCTGCAAGAGCAAGCTGCCGATCGGGTAGCGCCGTGGCTGCGCTTGAGAAAAAGTCACTGAACTGCCGCCGGACCACCGTGGTCCAGTCGGTCGTTGCGCGACCAGACTTCAGATAGCTGCCAGGCCAGCCTGTTTCAAAGGGCAGCACGACCTCGCGCACCTCCAGCCCGGCGGCGCGCAGGCGCGCGGCATACGCCAGCGTCTCGTCGCGCAGCGGATCGTCCCGGGAAGTCAGCAGCAAGGTCGGTGGCAGGCCAGCCAGCCGCAGCGCCGTACCGGGCGTAGCGTACGGATGGCCCGCATCTTCTTGCCGCGGCAGGTATTGGTGCCAGCCGTCCGCCCAGGTGCAGCCGACCGGGCCGGCATGTACATCGCGCAGCGAGGCCGTGGCCATGCAGGCGTCCAGCATGGGTGACAGCAGAAGCTGGCCGGCAAGCCGGGGGCTATCCCGGTCGCGTGCCACCAGCGCAAGGGCGGCTGCGAGATTGCCACCGGCCTCTTCACCGGCAACAAACAAGCGCACACTCCTGCCAGCCAGCTTGTTCCTGGCTTTCCAGGCCCACGCCAGCGCCGCGTAAGCTGTTTCAACCGCCTGGGGAAAAGGATGGGCAGGCGCCAGCGGATAGTCCACGGAAACCACCACGGCGCCGGCGTCAGCCAGCAAGCCGGCAACACAGGCGCCCTGGCTGAGCGATCCGGCCACAAAGGCCCCGGCATGAAAGTGCAGCACCAGCGGGACGGGGTCGGTGACGCTGTCGGGGTGCCTGCCGTAAATCCGGACATCAAGCCCGCCATCCGGCCCCATAGTGATGTGCTGGTCCCGTCCATCAGGCCAGGCGCCGGCAGCCAAAGACGATAAAAGGTGCGAACCAGACATGGGGTGTGCCGCCGCGCGGCGCCGTTGTTGCAATGCAGCAGAATGTAGGTTCGAGCGAGCGCTTAATAAATACCCATTCTGGATATTGTTTGTTTCACCACAGAAACAATGAACGGAAATACGCGGCAGAATCATCCCCAGGCGTCTTTCAACCTACCTCTTTTTCCCATTCAGCTCAGGACAGATTTCATGGACAAGTTCTCCGCCATGCAGGCTTTTGTGCGCGTCGTGGAAGCCGGCACCTTCACCAAGGCGGCCGATTCCATGAACCTGCCCAAGGCGACCGTGACCCGGCTTATCCAGGACCTTGAAAAAGACCTGGACACCAAGCTGCTGAACCGGACCACGCGCAAGGTGGCCGTCACGGTGGACGGCGCCGCCTATTACGAACAGGCCAGTCGCCTGCTGGGAGAAGTGCAGGAACTCGAATCGAGCATGTCGCGCGCCAAGGCCAGCCCGCGCGGGCGGCTCAAGGTCGATGTGCCCTCCTCGCTGGGCCTGACGGTGATCATCCCGGCCTTGCCGGACTTCTACACGCGTTACCCCGACATCCAGCTGGAACTCGGCGTCAGCGACCGGCAGGTCGACATCATTGCGGAGAACGTGGACTGTGTGGTGCGCGGCGGCGAACTGACCGATCAGTCGCTGGTGGCGCGACGCATCGGAGAGTTCTACCTGGTGTCCTGCGCCTCGCCGGCATATCTGAAACGCCATGGCAAGCCCAGGCACCCCAGAGAACTGGAAGACAGCCACAAGCTGATCCGCTACGCGTCCCCGCGCAACGGCAAGATGTACAACTTCGAGTATTACCGCGACGGCGAGACCATCACGCTAGACGGGCGCCACCGGTTGTCGGTCAACGATTCACGGGCCGGCGTGGTCGCAGCACTGGCAGGCCTGGGCGTGTTGCACACGGCCACTTTCCTGGTGCAGGACCACATCAGCAGCGGCGAGCTGGAGCCCCTGTTCACCGAGTGGTGCGGTGGCGCCGTGCCCCTGCACGTGGTGTATCCGCCGAACCGGCACCTGAGCAACAAGGTGCGCGTGTTCGTCGACTGGATCGCCGAACTGTTCGCCAAAAACGACCTGATCCAGCGCAAAAGTTCGCTGCCGGCAGAAATGTGCAGCGCCTGGGCGGGCCGCACGGACGCGGCGGCAGGCAGCGTCGCCGCCGAAAAGGCCGAATCTGCAGAGATAGCCTGAATTTCAAGTGTTTTGGGGCTCCAGCCCCCGCCAGACGGGAGTGTGTAGCTATATTATTGATAGCAACCCGGGTCTGCCCTACAATTTTGCAACCCCTCCCGATACGCCCTGGTCCAGGGCTTCTTGCAAAGGCCTCCAATGAACGCCCCCCTCCCCACCGCCATCCTGGGTACCGTGCAGGCCGCCGACCTGGCCGCGCTGCCGTTGATTGAAAAATGGGTCTCGTTTGCCTCGGTCTCGCGCGACAGCAACCTGCCCATCATCGAGTGGACCCGTACGCTGCTCGAAGCCCAGGGCATTGAATGCCACCTGACTTACGACGACAGCGGCAAAAAGGCCAACCTCTGGGCCACCTTGGCCGCCGCAGATGGCGAAACCAAAACCGGTGGCCTGGTGCTGTCCGGCCACACCGACGTGGTGCCGGTCGATGGCCAGCCCTGGGACACCGACCCCTTTGCCGCGCAGGTCGTCGGCGACAGGCTGTATGGCCGCGGCGTGACCGACATGAAAAGTTACGGCGCCACCGCGCTGATGATGGTGCCCGAGCTGCTCAGACGCAAACTCAAGCGCCCTGTGCACCTGGCTTTCAGCTATGACGAGGAAGTCGGCTGCATCGGGGTGCGCCGCCTGATCGCCGACATGGTGGAACGCGGCTACAAACCGGCCGGCTGCATCGTTGGTGAACCGACCGGCATGCAGGTGGTGATCGCCCACAAGGGCAAACACGCTTACAAGACCTCGGTGCGCGGCTTCGAGGCGCACTCCTCGCTGACGCCACAGGGTGTCAACGCGGTCGAGATCGCTTGCGAATTTGTCACCAAACTCAAATCCATGCACCGCCGCCTCGTCGCCGAAGGTCCGTTCGATCCGATTTACGACGTGCCGCACACCACCATCCACACTGGCGTGATCGCCGGCGGCACCGCGCTCAACATCATTCCGCGTGATTGCGACGTGACCTGGGAGATCCGCCACCACCACATGAACTCGCCGGTGTTGCTGTTCAACGAAGCGAAAGAGTTCGCCGACAGCCTGATCCCGGCCATGCAGGCGGTGGCGCCCGACACCGGCATCACACACAAGCTCAATTCGGTGCTGCCGGGTTTTGCTACGGATGCCGACAGTGACATCGCGCGCCTGTGTTTCAAATGCGCCGATGTGAACGCCGACTCCGGCGCCGGCAAGGTCTCGTTTGGCACGGAAGCTGCCTTGTTTCACCAGGTCGGCGTGCCCACCATCGTCTGCGGGCCCGGCCATATCGCCCAGGCACACCAGCCCAACGAATGGGTCACGCTGGATCAACTGGCCTGGTGTGAACGTTTCATGCGCCGGCTGGCCGACGAAATCTGCATCAACTGAACTATCAACACAACAAGGAAATCACATGATCAAGCGTAGAACCCTGCTGGGCGCGGCCATCGCCGCCGGGCTGGCCTCCTTCAGCAGCCTGGCGACCCTGCCGGCCTGGGCCCAGGCCAGCGGCAAACCCGTGCGCATCGTCGTGCCCTACGCCGCGGGCGGTGTGCAGGACATCCTGGCGCGCGCCATGAACGGCGAACTGGGCACGGCGCTGGGGCAGACCGTGATTGTCGAAAACCGCGCCGGCGCGGGCGGCACCATCGGCACCGGTTTTGTCGCCAAGGCCGAGCCGGACGGCACAACCATGGTGATGGCCGCGGCCAGCCACAACATTGCCGGCTCGCTCTACACCAAGCTGGCCTATGACCCGCAAAAAGACTTTGCGCCGCTGGCCCATATCGGCACCGCCGGGTATGTGCTGATGATCCACCCCGACGTGCCCGCCAAAAACGTGGCCGAGTTCATTCGTTATGCCAAGGCCAACCCCGGCAAGATGAACTACGCCACAGCCGGCATGGGCAGCGCGACGCATCTGTCCATGGCCTACTTCAACGGGCTGGCTGGCATCGACCTGGTGCATGTGCCGCTCAAGGCCACCAGTGAAGCCATCAACGAAGTGATCTCGGGACGCGCCCATGCGGTGATCGCCGCCAGCATAGGTGCGCTGGCCTTCACCAAGGACAGCCGCATCCGCCTGCTCGGCGTGACCTCGCCCCAGCGCAGCAAGTACCTGCCCGAGTTGCCGACGATTGCCGAAAGCGGCCTTCCCGGTTATGCCTTCGACTCCTGGTTCGGCCTGCTCGGCCCAGCTGCCATAACCGCCGTCGAGGCCACGCGCATCAACACAGCCATGGCGAAACTGCTGAAAGACCCGGTGATTCTGGAGCGCCTGGACAAGCAGGGCATCGAGCCCAAAGCCATGAGCAATGCCGACTTCGGCAAGCTGCTGGCCGCCGACTACAAACGCATGGCCGATGTCGTAAAAGCCTCTGGCGCGAAGATCGAGTAGCTGCGTTGCGTGCGCTTCAGTCGCGCACGCAACGCGCCTTCAGGGGCAGCGCCGGGTAGCTGAGCAGCGCCTCACGGCCATGGGCACCGAGGCCGAATTCGGCGCGCATTTTGGCATTGCGGTAGACCGATTGCTGCGGGCCCTGGCCGCCCGCGTCGCGGAACAACACTTCATTGGCACGCGTGCCCTCCAGCATCGCGCTGTCGTCGACAAAACGCACGCGAAAATCGATGCCGTGTTCGCAGCGCCAGGATTGCTGGCCGGACGGTGCGCCCGGACCGGCGCATGCGGCCAGCACCGCGATCACAGGCAACATGCACCGCTTGATGCTCATCGCGACTCCTGCTTGCTTCATTTGGGCCACAAGGCCCACAAACGCAGCGGCTGGTTGACGCGGGCGGCCAGCAGCCCGGCCTCCGGCCCCGTCCCCGCAAAATAATCGGCGCGCACGGCCCCCACGATGGCACTGCCGGTGTCCTGCGCCATCACCAGTTTTTGCAGATCAGCGGCCGGGCCGCGTGAAGCCAGCCAGACCGGCGTGCCGTAAGGAATGCTCTCGCGGTCCACCGCGATGGAGCGGCCCGGTGTCAGCGGCACACCCTGCGCGCCGCGCGGGCCGTAGAAGGCATCCTGCTCGCGGAGCGCTTCCTCGCGGAAAAAGATGTAGCGCGGGTTGCTCCAGAGCAGCTGCGGCAGGCGCTGCGGGTTTTGCGCCACCCAGGCTTTGGTGGCGTCGGGCCAGGGATTGATTCTGGTCACGCCCTGCTCCAGCAGCCACTGGTTCACGCTGCGGTAGGGCCGCTCGTTGGAGCCGGCAAACGCCACACGCACCGTGCGCTGGGACCCGTCGGCCTCCGTCAGCTGCAGCCGACCCGAGCCCTGGATGTGCAGCATCAACACGTCGATGGCGTCGGCCATGAAGGCAATTTCGCGGCCACGCAAGGCCGCCTGGGCTTCGGGCAAGGTGTCAATCTCCTGGCGTGTGTACCAGGGCTTTCGGCTGGCCAGGCCCACCGGCAATTGGTACAGCGGCACAGTGTAGCCGTTGCCGCTCTGGCGGCTGGCCTTGAATACCGGCTCGTAATAACTGGTCAGCAGCCCGTCGGCGGCACCCTGCGGCGTCTCGACGCGGTAGGGCTGGAGCCGGCTGACCATCCAGGCGCGCTGCTCCCCGGCGCTGGCGATGCTCAGGCGCCTGACCTCGCCGCACAAGGGCGCGAAGGCCGGGGCCGGCCGTTCGCAACTCTTGAGCCAGGCGTTCCAGGCCTCAAACAGCGTGTCGCTCTCAAAGCCCGGCAGTTCCGACCACGCCACCGGCACCCAGCGGCTTTTGCCCTGGGTTCTCGGCGGCAAGCTGGCGCCTTCCACCGGGCGCGGCGCACCGGCAACCGGGGGCGGCGAGGCCGGTGGTGCCGACAGGGGCGGCGGCGCGGTGGCGCAGGAAGCCAGCAGCCAGGCGAAGGCGATAATGGCGGCGGTATGTGTTGCGCGGGAAAAAACAGTCATGACCTTACTTTTACTTGAAGCCCTGGGGGCCCTGCTGATTCTGGTGTTCATTGTCTGGTGGACCATGTTCTCAGGCCGCAAGAATGGCGAACTCAAGGACGACGCCCGGTCCGATCCGCGCCCCGGAAACCCGGACGAACCGCTATAAATTCCGTAGCAAATTAACCAGCTCCACCGCCGACTTTACGCTCATTTTGTCAAAAACCCGGGCACGGTGGACCTCCACCGTGCGCACGCTGATGTCAAGCTGGTCGGCCACCAGCTTGTTCGGCAAACCCTCCACCACCAGCCGCATCACGTCGCGTTCACGCTCAGTCAGGCCGGCCAGTCGCGCGCGCAGGCTGGTGTACTCGCTGCGCTGGGCCAGCGCCGCCGCCGACTGGGCCAGCGCTTGCTCGATGCGGTCCACCAGCACATTGTCGGAAAAGGGTTTCTCGCAAAAGTCGAAGGCCCCGCGCTTGACCGCGTCCACTGCGGTGGGCACGTCGGCGTGACCGGTCAGAAAGATCACCGGCATGGCGGGCAGCAGGCCGCCGGCAATCAGTTTTTCGAACATCGCCAGCCCGCTCATGCCGCCCATGCGCACATCGAGCAGCGCACAGGAGGGAGCGGTGACCTGAAACGACCCGGAAATGCGCTCGTCAAAGGCTTCAGCGCTGTCGAAGCACTCACTGGTCAGGCGCCGCGAGCGCAGCAGCCAGGCCAGGGCTTCGCGCACACTGGCATCATCGTCAACGATATACACGGTAGCGTTCTGGATCGGTTCCATGGCGATTCCTTATGACGCCGGCGCCGCCTGCACAGCCAGCTCCGGTGGTTTGCCGGGGCTGGTGGCCTCCGGCAAGGTGAAAGTGAAAATCGTACCTTGAGGCGACACCGCTTCGAAGCCGAGAAAGCCCCCATGCTGCTCAATCACCGTGCGGCACAGGCTCAGACCCAGCCCCATGCCTTCGGCCTTGGTGGTGAAAAATGGCGTGAACAGCTGTTGCGCCAATTTTTCGGAGATGCCTTCGCCGTGGTCGATCACGGCGAACTCCACCCAGCGGCTCCAGGCATTGGACGCGGCCGGGCGCACCCGCAGGGTCAGCACCTTGTCGGCGCGGCGGTTCTTGTCCAGCGCCTGCATGGCCTGCATGCCGTTGCGCGCGAGATTGAGCAGCACCTGCTCGACCATGGTCCGGTCGCACAGTACCGGCCCGCAACCCGGATCCACCTCGATCAGCACACGCACCGCGAGCTTTCGCGCCTGCAGGCTGACCAGCGGCATCACCGCATCGAGCAGCATGCGCGGCTCAATCGGCTCGCGCACCTGCTCGCGGCGGCGCACGAAATCGTGCACGCTCTTGATGACCTTGCCGGCCCGCTCGGCCTGCTCGGCAATGCGGCGCATGGCCAGCTGCAGGTCCTCATTGCTGGAGGGTTGCCGGACATCGGCGGCGGCACTTTGCAGCAGGTTGAGTGACCCGGTGGCGTAGCTGGAGATCGCCGCCAGCGGCTGGTTCAACTCGTGGCTCAGCAGGGAAGCCATCTCGCCCACCGTGGCCAGGCGCGCCGTGGCCTGCAACCGGTCCTGGCTGGCGCGCGACAACTCCTCGATACGGCGCTGCTCACTGACGTCAAGGATGGCACTCATCCACCCGGTCTGCTTGCCCACGGCATTGATCAGCGGTGCCTCGATGATCAGCACCGGAAAACGCGAACCATCGCGCCGCATGAAGACAGACTCGAACCCCTCGCGCGGCAAGGTGGCGCCAAGGGCCAGCCGGCTCGCCTGGCGCTGACCGTATTCCTCGACCCGCTCGGGCGGCCAGTAGGGTGGTGGCACGCCGTTGTTGAGCAGTTCACCGGCTTCCATGCCGACCATCTGACAAAACGCCGGGTTCACGTAAGTCACACGCCCCTGCAGGTCACGGGCCCGCATGCCGGTCACCAGCGAGTCCTCCATGGCCTTGCGGAAGGCCAGCGCGTCGGCCAGATCGTGCTCCACCTTGAGGCGTCGCCGCATGTCGCGTCCCAGCAGGGCCAGCACCGCCACCAGGGCCATCGACATGGCTGTGACCAGCGCGGTCAGCAGGTTGGGGAACAGCGCCTGTGTGCTGCGCTGGCTCTCCAGCCTCAGCACCAGTGTGTTGCCCGGCAAATCGAGCAGCTGCTGGGCAATGTAGGCCCGGCTCCCGCGCGTCGGGTTGCCATACATCGCCAGGCGTGTGCCGTCGGCCTCGGTGAACGCCAGCCCCTGGCCGCGCGCGACCCGCCGCCCCACCAGTTCCGACAGAATGCCCGGCAGGGAATAGGTCGCCACCAGATAGCCCGCCAGCTGGCCAGACACCAGCACAGGCAGGCACATGTCGAGCACCTCCAGGCCCAGCCCGTCGGCCTGAGGCAGAAAATAGCTGGTCGAATAGGCCGGACCGCTGAAACGCTGGGCGGCAGTGCAGGCAAACCTGACATCGCTCCGGGTGGCACCCCGGCCCAGGCGCTCGAATACCGAAGTGCGGTACGGTGTTTCGGCGAAGGCCACCAGGTCCAGCGCCTGGTCGCGTGACTCCAGGCGCATCATTTCGCGGTTTTCACGCAGCAGGTCCGCCGCGAGCAAGCGCCAGACCTCAGGGCTCGGGCTGTTGACCTGCAAGGCCTGAAAACTCTGCACGTTGCGGGTCAGCGCCGCGCGGATGTCCGTGGCCATCTGCGCTGCATCCTGCTCCAGCCGGCTTTGCACCTGGCTGACCTCATAGCGTCCCGCCAGCCAGACCAGCGTGGAAAGCAGGGCGACCAGCAAGGCGACCAGCAGGGTCCAGAGCACCCAGCGCCGGCTCCGGCTCCGGCTCCGTGCCTGCCAGCTGTAACTCGCTTGCGGCGCCGAGTTCACAACACCCCGTGCTTGAGCGCAGGCAGCTGCCGCCGGACGGCGCTCAGGCGATCAGCGCGCAGTTCGGCCAGCACCACCCCCGGCCCCTGGGCGCGCTGCGAAAGAACCTCACCCCAAGGATCGACGATCAGGCTCTGCCCCCAGGTGCGGCGCTGATTCTCATGCAGCCCGCCCTGGGCCGCAGCCGCTACATAAGCCAGGTTTTCGATAGCGCGGGCACGCAGCAAGGTCTCCCAGTGCGCCTGCCCGGTGTTGTAGGTGAAGGCGCTGGGCACCAGCAGCAGATCAGCCTTCAGGGCGCGATAAAGCTCCGGAAAACGCAGGTCGTAACAGATGCTCAGACCGATGCGGTAGCTATGCCCGTCCAGGGACGGCAGGTCAAAGCTGACCGGTGCTGCGCCGCTCTCGATAACACGCGACTCGTCGAACTGTTCCTGACCATTGTCGAACCTGAAAAGATGAATCTTGTCGTAACGCGCCACGCACTGCCCCGACGGTGCGTACACCAGCGCGCTGTTGCGCACGTGTTGACTGTCGCTGGCACGAAGCGGCACGGTGCCGCCCACAATCCAGAGCTTGAGCTCGCGGGCAGACGTTGCCAGAAAATCCTGGATGGCGCCCCGGCCCGGGGTTTCCTGCACCGCCAGCTTGTCGCTGTCCTTCCAGCCCATGAGGCAAAAATATTCCGGCAACACTGCCAGTTCGGCCCCTTGCGCGCTGGCCTGTTCGAGCAACTGCCTGGCCGCGTCCAGATTGGGCTGGACGCTGGTGCCGGAAACCATTTGCAGGGCCGCGACAAACATGTCATTTCTCCACGGTTTCTTCGCCTGCCCTGATAGCGGCCGGCCGCTTGCGGTCAAGCTTGGTGATTTTGGGGTTTGACCAAGTGCCGTCGATGCGGAACTCCTGGGTCGCGGCCTGCGTCAGTGGCTGGCGCAGGAAGTATTGCGCCAGAAAGGTGCCTATACCTATTGCCGGGTTGATCACCGTGGCAATCAGTGAAGCAGTGCCGGCATTGATTTCGGGGACCACCACCACGGTCAGGTTTTGGGTCTCCTTGGCAATATCGGCCGTGCCTTCCATCAGTACGGCCGCATTGACGCCTTTCATCTGCAGGTTGTTGGTGAACGCCAGCCCCTGGGTGATGCTGACATCACCGCGCACAAAATCGAATGAAAACCCCTCGGAAAACACATCCCGGAAATCCAGGGCCAGCCGCCTGGGCAGCGACTGCAGGCTGAGGACGCCCAGCAGCTTGGCAATACCGGGATCCGCCTTGAGGAACTGGCCTGAGGCCACATTCACGTTGAACTGGCCGTTCAGGCTGGGGTAGTCCAGGCTCAGGGGCGAGCCTATCCAGGCTATCTGGCCTTCCAGCCGGCCCTTGCCGCGGCGGATCACCCCGGGCATGCCGAAACGCCTGAGCAACTCGCCCGAGTCATCGATGTCTAGCCGGAAGTTCATCATCGTGCGCCGACGTTCGGCCGGTGTCCGGCCGCCGGTGGCCACACCCGTCGCCGGCTGTGCACTGACGGCCACCCAGTTGCCGTTGGCCGTCAGTGTGGCTTCCGGCATGATGATGTTGAGTTTGTTCAGGCGCCACTCTCGCACGCCACCTTCGCGGGCAACGGCGGCGGCGCCACGGTTGATGGCCTCGACTTCCACCCGTCCGAGTTTTTTGCCGCGCAGCTCCAGGTCCTCGACGACGATGTCGAGCGCCGGAATGCCGGCTGGCTGCTCGTCCAGAATTGCTTCGACCTCCTTGGCCGTGCTCTGCCCGAGGCTCAATCGCGACAGGCGCGCGTACAGACGGCCAGAGCCGGTGCCGCCGGGCTGGCGGAATTCAACATACCCATTGAGTTCGGTCGCATCAATGTTGGCACGCCAGGTCAAGCCATCGCGCGAGCCGCCCAGCACCACGTTGTGGAGTGTGCGGCCCTCCACCTGCAGTTCCTTGGCGCGGATGGCGATGGTGGTCGGCAGGTAGCTCAGAACGGCGCTCGCCGGGGTCAAGCGGGTCGGCGCAGGCGCAGGCGCCGCCGCCGGTGCCGGATCGGCGGCGGCGTCCAGCACCTTTTCCCAGGCATCGATGTCCACCCGCGTGAGATTGATGTTGGCGGCGACCCCGCTATCGGGCAGGGGCGCGCTTTCGCCCGCTTCCAGGCCGATCGCCATGGAACCACGCAGCACACGCGGCTCGGTGCCGCTGATGTCGCGCACATACAGCACCGAGGCCAGTCTACCCACGCTCAGCGACACCTGGTCCTGGGTCGGTGGCCCGACACCGGGCGCTGCACGGACGGCCGTGTTGTCAAGGCGCAGCGGCAAGCTGCTCTCGGCGCTTTTTGCCAGCGGTGCCGGCAGGCTCAGCGCCATGCCCTGCAGGTTGCTGGCTACACTGATCTCGGTCATGCCTTTCCTGAACCCGAGGTTGGCGGTATAGGCCGTGCTGCCGCTGGCATGCGCGCCCAGGCGCGCTGCCATGCCGAGTTCCTTCGCCTGGCGCAGACCCTCGGCAGTCATGGTGCCCTGCGCCCGGATCACCACGGCCGCATCGGGAAAGTCCTGTGCCCCAGATGCCGGCCGCACAGCAGCGGAGGCGGGGGCAGCGGCGCGGGTGCCGCCCTCCAGCCGGACATCCCCCCCCAGCAGGCGGGCCTGTCCGCCCGAGATCGAAAAACCGCTGTCGCTGAAGCTCACCAGACCCTTGAGACGGCCCAGTTGCGGCGTATCAGGTGTGAACTGCACATCGTTGCCGGCCAGGCTGACCGTTCCCTGCACTTTGGTTTTCGCCATGTCGGCCAATGGCAAGGTGAGCTGGAACTTGTAGTCAGCGCTGCCGCTGGCCACGGTTTTGGCCAGCGCCTTCTCAGTGATCTCCCCGAGTGGCGAGGTATGGACGAAGCCCAATGCGTCACTGAGCGGCCCCTTCAGTTCGGCGCTGACCTGCACTGTGGCCGAGTGCATCAGGTCCGCAATCCGCGCCTGCGCCTTGACGACCTGCAGGCCCGGCAGGCCGGTCAGCCGGCCGGTGGCGGCGTTGATCTGAAGCGAGGCGCGGTCAACCACGAGGTCGCCGGACAGCTCACTCAGGACAGGCCAGGGCGCGGCTTCGCGTGGCTGGATGGATCTGGGCACGTAGGCATAGGCCACATTGGCAAGCTTGGCGGTCACGCGGAACTCGCCCAGTTTCGGATCGGCAAACGGCAGATCCTTCAAATTTCCCTTGACCCTGAACTTCACATCCGAAAGCTCGCCCCGGGTCACCGCATCACGCACGTAATGCCGCACCGTGTCCGGCAGCACCAGCGGCAGGTAGCGGTGGACCTTGCTGCCATCGCCCCGGCTGAGAGCGCCTTGCAAATCCAGCACGCCGGGAAAACGGCTGCCCGCCCCGACGCCGGCCGTCGGCGCATCCGCGGTGTGCCAAGCCGCCTGCGCTGTGCCCTGGGCGTCGGCATTGGCGAACGTCAGATTGCGCAGTTGCACGTCGATCCTGCTTCCCGCCAGCTTCCACTGGGCATCCGCCGAAAACTGGTCGAAACGCAATCGGGGATCTTCAAACACGCCGGGCAGGTCCAGCCCGCCACCGTTGATCCTGAGCTTGGCCTGCCCGCCCTGCTGGGTCAGGTCGAAGTCCACCGCCGCGCCGCGTACACCGGGCCGACCGATGGGTGCACGCGCGCCTGCGCCAACCTGCGACGCGATTTCCAGCCCGCTAACGCGTCCTTTGGCGGAGTAGGCGCTCGGGGCATCCAGCGCCCCCTGCCAGCTTGCATCAACTGCTTCCACCAGGCCTTTGGGTGTCAGTTCCGCGATCAGGCCATGGGTGGCCTTGCCCAGTGGCAGGCGGTTGGCGATCAAGGCCAGCGCCGCCAGATCCAGCTTGTCAGCCTTGATCTCGCCGCGCGCCGGCGACTTGCCTTCGGCGCCGGTATAAACCAGCGCCGCATTGCCGCCCGGCCACTGCAGCCCGTCGCGCGTGCGGAACTGCAGGTTTTCGGTGGCGATATCAAATCCATTGGCCAATTGCCTGCCGCCAAGCCGACCCGTCACGGCCTGCAAGGCCAGCGGCTCCAGCGCCCGCCCCAGCCTGGCATCGACCTCAAGCAGGGCCAGGTCCGCCGTGCCGCCAGTGAACTGCCCTTTCTGCACATCCACCCATGCGCGCAACGCGCCGGTGCCGGCCTTGAGGTCGATGCCCAAGCGGTCCAGGCCAACGTAGCGCTTGACTTCGGACACATCCACACGGCTGAACTCGGCATACAACTGGCCCGCCCACTGGTTCCAGCGACCAGCCCCACCCGACAGGAAGGGCTCGCGGAACACCCCGCGCAGACTGAAACGCTCTCCCCAGGCCGGCGGCGGCGTGGCGTCCAGCCGCATCAGGTGGCGCTGGCCGGGGTTGCGCGAAGTCCAGTCCACCTGGGTCAGGGCCAGCACTGGCGCCTGCCGCAGGTCATCGCGCCAGCGCACGGTGCCGCCGCGAATCACCACTTCGGTCTGCGAAAAAAACCAGTCCGCAACGGCACTGTCGTCGTCGCGGGTCTGCAGGACATCCAGCCCGGCCACATGGATTTTTCCGTCTGCCGTACGGCGAATATCAAGTTCCGGCTGGTCGATGTAGATCTGCTCGAAGCCCAGTCGCCACAGCGACGAGGGCGACACCGCCGCAAGCACCCGCGGCAGGCTCAGGGCAGTCTGCCCCTGGGCATCCAGCAGGGCTACATCGCGCAGTTCGAACGAGGGAATCAAGCCCCCGGAACGGGCACTGATCTGGCCGATGCGGACCGGCACCCCCAGCGCTTGGCTGGCCGCGATTTCCAGGCTCGGGCGGTAGTCGGCGATTCGCGGCACAATCCAGCCGTGAAGCACGGCCCAGGCCGCAGCCAGCAGGACCCAGAATGCCAGAGCCAGCGCCAGCGCGATACGTGCAGCTGCGGCGGCAATTTTCAGACGTCGGGTGGGAAACACGGGCTGGAGGGTCGATTGATCCATTGACATGAGAATTATGACCTTCAGCGCCGCCGTCCGTTCAATGCCCCACAAGGGACCCGTGTCATGCATGTGCCGCTGAACGCCCCTATGGCCGCATCCGACCATTCGCGTTTTGTTCAGCGCGTACGCCGGCGATATGCCGGCCAGCTGGCGCTGCTGCCGGCCGGCGAGCCGGTGCGCGCCAGCATGCAGGCCGCCTACGACGCCCTGCAGACCCTGGAAGCCGACACCGGCGTGCGCCTGCGCATCCTGCGCCAGCTGGTGCTGGAACGACTGGTCGTGCTGGATTGTGATCATGAGGCCCCCACGCTAGAACATGGAGCCCCCACGCTTGCCACTGCGTGTGCGTCGCTGCCCCCCGGGGGGGCGCTGCGCCTGCGGCCCGGCGAAGCCGGTTCCGCGGCCCCGACTGATCAGGGAGGGACCCGCGCGTTGACCACTGCAGGGGTTCCGCTAGCGGTAGTGACGCGCGCCATGACCGAACTCGCCGAACTGGCGCTGGATATCGCGATCTGCGAATCACGTGGGCCGCTGGACGCGCAGTATGGCCCGCCGCAGGCGCTGACATCGGAAGGCGCGCCGGCCGGCCGCGCCCAGCTCTGGGTGATTGGCATGGGCAAGCTGGGCGCGCGTGAACTCAATGTCTCCAGCGACATCGACCTGATTTATGTTTATGACCACGATGGCGAGACGGCGGGGCGGGACGACGGCCGGGGCATCATTTCCAACCACGAATATTTCGCGCAGCAGGTCAAGGCGATCCACACCCTGATCGGCGACACCACCGAGCACGGCTTTGTGTTCCGGGTGGACCTGGCGCTTAGGCCCAATGGCAACTCGGGGCCTGCGGCGGTGTCGCTCAATGCACTGGAGGAATACTTCCAGGCACAGGGCCGTGAGTGGGAGCGGTTTGCCTGGCTGAAAAGCCGGGTGGTGGCGCCACTCGAATGTATCCACAGCGGCTCGGCCCAGGCCTTGCGCAGCTCGGTCCTTCCTTTTGTCTTCCGCCGCTACCTCGACTACAACGTGTTCGACGCTTTGCGCGTGCTGCACCGGCAAATCCGCGAACACGCGGCCAAACGCGCGGCCGGTCACCCCGAACGCGCCAACGACGTGAAGATGTCGCGCGGCGGCATCCGCGAGATCGAGTTCACCGTGCAGCTGCTGCAGGTGGTGCGTGGCGGGCAGTACCCGGAGTTGCGCACGCGGCCCACGCTGGATGCACTGCAGCGCGTGGCCAACGCCGGGCTGATGGCCCAGACGACGGCCGAGGCGCTGATGCGGGCCTACGACTTCCTGCGTCGGGTCGAACACCGCATCCAGTACCTGGACGACCAGCAGACCCATGTGCTGCCGACGCGTGATGACGACCTGGCCTGGATCGCCCACACCATGGGTTACGGCAACTGCTGCCCGTTTTTAAGCGAGCTTGATGCCCACCGCGAGCTGGTCGCGCAGGAATTCGACACCCTGCTGGGTCAGAAGACTGATTGCAAGGGCTGCGGCAAGTCGGCGCCGGCCGCGCCCCTGGACATCGACGAACTGCTGGAAAAGCTGGCGGCCCAGTGGCCCGACAAATTTCGCGCACGGCTGGCGTTGTGGCGCGGCCACCCGCGCGTGCTCGGCCTGCGCGACGATGCACGCGCTCGACTGGCGCGGCTGGTGCAGCGCACGGCACAGTGGCTGGTCGAAGGCAAGGCCAGCGAGGAAGCCGCCGTGCGCATCATCGACTGGATAGAGCCGCTGCTGCGCCGCGAGAGTTACCTGGCGATGCTGCTGGAGCGGCCGTCCGTGCATGAGCGCCTGCTGCGCCTGCTGGGCGCGGCCAGGTGGCCGGCGCGTTACCTGCTGCAGCACCCCGGTGTGATCGACGAACTCGCCAGCGACGCCATGCTGCACGAGCGTTTTGATGCCGCCGTCTTCAGCCAGGAACTGCAGCAGCGCCTGGCCGCGCTGCGCCGCACTGGCGAGGACGACGGGGAAAGCTGCCTGAACCTGTTGCGCCGCGCCCACCATGCCGAGGTCTTCCGCACGCTGGCGCGCGACGTCGAAGGCCAATTGACGGTAGAGCAGGTGGCCGACGACCTCAGCGCGCTGGCCGAAACCGTGCTCAAGGTCACCGCCGACTGGTGCTGGGAGCGCCTGAAAACCCGGCATCGCGAAATTCCACAGTTCGCCATCATTGCCTACGGCAAGCTGGGCGGCAAGGAGCTCGGTTATGGCAGCGACCTGGACATCGTGTTTGTCTTCGAAGACGAGGACGAGCAGGCCTCCGAGGTGTATGCAGCCTTTGTGCGCAAGCTGATCAACTGGCTGACCATCAAGACCGCTGAAGGCGACCTGTTCGAGATCGACACGGCGCTCAGGCCCAACGGCAACTCCGGCCTGCTGGTCACCAGTTTT
This sequence comes from Polaromonas sp., assembly GCF_013817205.1. Classification (GTDB taxonomy): domain Bacteria; phylum Pseudomonadota; class Gammaproteobacteria; order Burkholderiales; family Burkholderiaceae_C; genus Polaromonas. The sequence continues at coordinate 2,064 of NZ_JACDDD010000018.1, read as the reverse complement.
GCGGCCTACGCCAACTACCAGCAGCAGCGCGGCAGCAACACCGCCTGGACCTGGGAGCACCAGGCCATGACACGTGCGAGATGTTTGGCCCCCACGCTTGTCGCTTCACATACTGCGCTGCCCCCCGAGGGGGCGCTGCGCCTGCGGCCCGGCGAAGCCGGTTCCGCGGCCCCGGCTGGTGAAGATGAAGCCCCGGCGCTGCGCGGACTGGCGCACCGTTTTGATGAGGTACGCCAAGCGGTGATCAGTGCGCCGCGCGACGTGCCGGCGCTGGCGCGGGAAATCGTCGCCATGCGGGAAAAAGTCCGGGCAGCCCACCCCATCAAGGGCGGAAATTTTGATGTCAAGCACAGCCCCGGCGGCATGGTGGATGCCGAGTTTGTAGTGCAGTTCCTGGTGTTGTCGCAATCCGCCAGCCACCCGGAACTGATAGACAACGTTGGCAACATCGCGCTGCTGCAACGCGCCGAAGCCGCGGGCCTGCTGGCTCCCGGCGTCGGTCAGGCGGCGGCAGATGCCTACCGTGAACTGCGGCGGGTGCAGCACCAGGCGCGGCTCAACGAAGAGCCCACGCAAGTCAGGCTGTCCATGATTGATGCAGAGCGTCAAGCCATCCTGACACTGTGGGTCGCCGTTTTTAGCGGCCCCAGGGCATCCTGAGCTAACCGGCCTGCCCCGGGAAATCGAACAAAACTTAAAACAAACGTTTTAGTTAAATCAATCGTTTGATTTGTGTGCTCTAATCGGCGCCATGAAAACCGGTCCCCGCCTGCCGCCGCCTTCGCTACCTGAAGCCCGCAAGCAGCGCTCCGACGGCGCCGAAGCCCGCAGCCACTTGCTGCTGGCCGCCTTGCGGCTGTTTGCCGAAAAAGGCTTTGCCAAAACCTCCACGCGCGACATCGCCCATGCGGCCGAGGCCAATGTGGCAGCCATCAGTTATTACTTCGGCGACAAGGCTGGGCTGTACCGCAGCGTCTTCACCGAGCCGCTGGGCGCCTGCGACGACATCGCGCGTTTCCAACCGGCGCACCTGAGCCTGCGCCAGGCGCTCGAAGGCTTCATCGGGGGGTTTCTGGAGCCGCTCAAGCAGGGCGACCTGGCACAGCAGCTGACCCGGCTGCATTTCCGCGAGATGCTGGAGCCCACCGGGCTGTGGGCCGAGCAGATCAAGCTGCAGATCAAGCCGGCGCATGCCGCGCTGGCCGAGGTGCTGGCCCGCCATCTGGGTGTCACGAAAATCGATGACGATGTGCACCGGTTGGCCTTTTCCATCACCGCCCTGGCCATGCAGGTGTTCATCAGTCGCGACGTGATTGAAAACGTGCGGCCCCAGCTGATCGCCACGCCCAAAAGCATAGACCTGTGGGCAGCGCGGCTGGCGGACTTTGCCGAGGCCATGATTGCGGTCGAGGCCGCGCGGCGCCGCCAGCCAGTTTCTGACAAGAAAAAAACACCATGAAAAATTCACGCTTTCTTCCTTTGGCCCTGGCGCCGTTGCTGCTGTCGGCCTGCGCGCTGCAGTCGCCGCCGTCGGCCGTTTCCACGCACCCCCCGGCCCGGTGGTTCGCGCCGCTGCCCGCTGCCCAGCCAGTGGCTGGTCTGCCGCACGGCGGCCAACTGAGCGACCTGAGCCGCTGGTGGCAGCAGCAGGGCGACCCCTTGCTGGTCGAGCTCATCAGTGCCGCCCAGGCGGTCAGCCCCTCGGTCGCCAGCGCACGATCCCGCATCGAGCAGTCGCGCGCCACACGGGTGGCGGCCGGTGCGGCACTGCTGCCCTCGCTAGACGCATCGGCCAGCACCAGTCGCGGCCGCAGCCAGCCGGTGGGTGCGGCACGCGCGCCGATTGGCACCACCTCGCAGGTCGGGCTGCAAACTGCCTGGGAGATTGATGTGTTCGGCGGCCGGCGTGACAGCCGCGACGCGGCGCAACTGCGTTACGAAGGCGCGCAGGCGCAATGGCACGACGCACGTGTGCTGGTGGCGGCCGAGACGGCAAACCAGTACTACCGCCTGCGCAGCTGCGAGCAGTTGCTACGGGTGGCACGCTCCGATGCGGCCTCGCGC
>NZ_JACDDD010000145.1 GCF_013817205.1 Polaromonas sp. | reverse complement strand
GCAAACTACTACCGGCAACTCGCCAGTCAAGCCTCCACGGTGGAGGCATGACTTAAACCAAACAGCCTCCATGAAACCCGGGGCGATTCAACCGATTGTTGTAGTTACCAATCACTATATCCCGGACATAGTCGATCACACCCGACGTCTCGGTGCTGATGGCGTTCTTAAGAAGACAGACGATCTTGAAGAGCTCTGGAAATATTGCGCCACCCTGCCTCTCTGAGGTTCTGAGAGCGTAAGCGGTTCCGCACTGCGGCCAACGCGCCAACTCCTCACGCGTGAGCGCTGGGTTGTACAAACTCAGATATTGACAGTCTTCCCTTCACAGGGCGGTCTACGACATGCGGCTTGGTCCGACGGCATCCGTACACAGATGGGGTCCACCAATTGTTCAGGTGAAATCGGTACGCTTTACGCGAGCGGAAGTTCTACGCTGAAGAACTACCGGAGGTGGTAGGCTTAGAAGCAGCTCATTAACTTTGATCAAGATGTAGCTTTAGCTCAGTAACTATGAAAGCTGGCGGAGAAGCCGTTTGCATAGTTGTTGCGTAAGTCCTTGATTTAACAAGGTACCTTGGCTCAATTACTTTGAAAACCTACACGTTACCAGGGCAAGCTCAGCGGCCCCCTCCTGGACCGCATCGACATACATGTGGAAGTCGGCGCCCTCGCGGCCGAGGAACTCGTCAATACACCGCCAGGTGAAAGCACGGCAAGCGTTCGGCAACGCGTGGTCGCCGCACGGGACCGCGCCGTGGCGCGCCAGGGCAGCAGCAACCAGTCGCTGCAGGGCAAAGCCATCGACACGCAGTGCCAGCTTGACGATGCAGCGGCGAAATTTCTGAACACAGCCGCCGCACGCCTGGGCTGGTCGGGCCGCAGCATCCACCGCTGCCTGAAAGTTGCACGCACGATTGCCGACCTGGCCGGTGCGCAAGCGGTGCAGCTCACGCATGTGGCCGAAGCCGTGCAGTACCGGCGGGCGCTCAAGGCGCACTGAAGCGCCTGCAGTGCCACCCCTCAACCGGCGCGAGGAGGGCGCCCGGGAGCCCTCAAAACCAACGCAAGCACGGACAGCACAAATGCTGTCGCGCTTGCAGCGCTTCGCCACATATTGGCCTGATTCCACGCGCCTCGCGTGTGCTCCCAGTCTGACGGCAAGGCTCCTGGGTTCCAGGACTCGGTGTAGGCATTCAAAGGCAGGTTGACCTCGCGCGTCAGAAAAATAATGCCTCCGACGTAAAGCAGCGCCGCAGCGACCAAAAGCAGACACCAGACACGGCGTTGCCAGTCGAGGGTGACCGCCAGAACACACCACAAGGGAGCCAAAAAGAAAAATACAAAAAAGAGGCTGTGACGGACGTTCCGGTTGAGCATGGACTGGACAACTGCATATGTCGCGCCATCCATTTGGAGGGTCGCGAAGTTGACGTTAAAACTGTAGGCACAAAAGAAGCCCGCCATCATGCCGAGCCAGACAACGGCCAGGACGTGGAAGAAAAGAGAGGCGGGGGTATGTCTCATCAGCGCAGTATGAGACGCCTGCCCAGTTGTTCTCTTAACGCCGGATAAGTCCCAGGCTCGCGCGCACACGGGAGAGGGAAACATCGGTCATGCCCAGCCAGGACGCAAGGTGTTTCAAGGGAATTCGTTCACACCACATCGGGTGGTTGACGAGCACCTGCTGATAGCGCTCACTCGCATCTGCTTGCAGGAATATGCGCTCGCGCCACATCTTTTCATCCAGCAGCCCCTGGAGGGCACGTAACTGAAGCGTGGTCCAGCCCGCTTCGCCCGCCATTTCTTTTTCAATCGTTGCATGACTGACGGCGTGGACACGCGTTGGCTCCAGCGCGGCTACAAAGAAAGAACTGTCCGTTTCACGCAAAGCCGGGGTGATGGGCCACAACGGCTGCTTCTCAGAAAAGAAATTCTTGTTCGACTCCACACCATTCTGGTCCAGGTAGTAGAGCCTGAGCAGACCGCTTTCCACCCACCAGAAGTCGCTCCAGCGCTCACCCGCCCGAAGCAAGATCTCACCTTTTTTGAGACAACGCAGCCGCGCGCTCGTCGCCACCCGCCGGAGCGCCGAATGCGGCGCATCAGGCATCAATGCCGTCAACCCGTCCAGTAGCAGGCGTTCACTCATGGCGCCCTGATCCATACTCAAGCGGCAGCAACAGGACCTACAGGTTGGGCGCCAGCAGGCGCTGCAGGTCTTCGGCCTTTTCGCCGCGGCGTTTGGCCAAATCCTGCAACTGGTCGTCGGCTATCTTGCCAACGTTGAAGTACACGCTTTGGGGGTGGCTCAGGTAGAAGCCGCTGACGCTGGCGGCGGGCGTCATGGCCAGGCTGCTGGTCAGGGCCATACCGATGTCGCCAGCCTGCAGCAAATCGAACATGTCTTTCTTGACGCTGTGGTCGGGACAGGCGGGGTAACCCGGCGCCGGGCGTATGCCCTGGTACTTCTCGGCAATCATGTCCTCCGGGCTCAGGGTTTCGCCGGGCGCATAACCCCATAAATCCTGGCGCACACGTTTGTGCATGGCTTCGGCAAAAGCCTCGGCAAGTCGGTCGGCCAGCGCCTTGAGCATGATGGACGAGTAGTCGTCGTTGTCGTCGTTGAAGTACTTTTCCTTTTTCTCGGCGCCCAGACCAGCGGTCACGGCAAACAAACCGATGTAGTCCTCAATCCTTGAGTCTTTTTGGCCTCCAGCCCCCGCCAGTTGAGCGCGAGCAGCTATCAAATCAGGAGCAATCACCTTGGGCGCCACGAAGTCCGACAGACAGCGGCTGGGCCGCATCACGCCGTCCAGCGCGGTTTTTTCGGTTTGCTGGCGCAGGCCGTACCAGGTCAGGGCGACTTCGCTGCGCGACTCGTCGGTGTAGATCTCGATGTCGTCACCGACGCTGTTGGCCGGGTACAGCCCGATCAC
>NZ_JACDDD010000098.1 GCF_013817205.1 Polaromonas sp. | reverse complement strand
TCAACGTCTCAACACGTTGCCAGAATTCGTCAGTCACTTCCCAGGATTTGGCTTTTGCCATCACAACTCCAACCGCGGCACTCGCGCATGGAAAGTGATTATCATTTATTTACGGATAAGTTCTTACTCGATAAACTGGCCCGTGCTCGATATTCTGGACCCGCCAAATACGCACAAGTCATTGTTCTTGAATGAATATTCATCTTCCCCACCACCCCCAGCCAAATAAAAAGGCGCCAAACCCTGTAGCCGCAAGTTTAGGCGCTGCTGGGCGCACCGCGCATCCCCGATTTGGAGGGTTCCCTTTTTGGCCGGCCTGCAAACCCCCTGGGCTGACATGGAAAAAGAGCGTGCACCATGATTGGCGTCAATAATTCCTATAATTTCAGTAATTCCTGAAAACTCAGTAAAACAGCAGCCATGAACCTCGCCCCCCTGACCCAGCGTTTTGTTCTGCACTTTGGCGAGATGGGCAGCCGCTGGGGTATCAACCGGACCGTCGGGCAAATCTATGCGCTGCTGTACGTTTCACCCAAGGCCCTCAATGCCGACGAGATTGGCGAGGCGCTGGCTTTTTCGCGCTCCAACGTCAGCATGGGTTTGAAAGAGCTGCAGTCGTGGAATTTGGTGCGGCTGCAGCACCTGCCCAACGACAGGCGCGAATACTTTCAGGCGCCGGAAGACGTATGGGCGATCTTTCGTACGCTGGCGGAAGAGCGGCGCAAGCGCGAGATTGATCCCACGCTGTCCATGTTGCGTGACGCGCTGATGGAGCAACCTTCTACCGGTGATGACATTCACGCCCAGACGCGCATGAAGCAGATGCACGACCTGATCGAGCTCATGACCGGCTGGCTCGCTGATGTGCAGAAGATGGATTCGGCCACGCTGATCAAGCTGATGAAGATGGGCGCCAAGGTACAGAAACTGCTGGAAGCCACCGGCAAGGTCACCAGCAGCGTCAAGGCCGGATTGACAGGCCGCGCCGCAGTGCCGCAAACCCCGGCCGACAAAGAAAGAGGCTAAGCATGGACGGACTCGACGCTTTCCTGCTGGCCCGCATTCAGTTCGCGGCCAACATCACCTTTCACATCCTGTTTCCGACCATCAGCATTTCGCTGGGCTGGGTGTTGCTGTTTTTCAAGCTGCGGTTTGTCAAGACGGGCCAGCAGCACTGGATGGACGCCTACCAGTTCTGGGTGAAAATTTTTGCGCTGACCTTTGCGCTGGGCGTGGTCAGCGGCATCACCATGAGTTTCCAGTTTGGTACCAACTGGCCGGGCTATATGGAAAAGGTCGGCAATATCGCCGGGCCGCTGCTGGCCTATGAGGTGCTGACGGCTTTCTTCCTTGAAGCGACCATGCTTGGCGTGATGCTGTTTGCGCGTGAGCGGGTCAGTGAACGCATGCACACCATCGCCACGCTGCTGGTGGCCGGTGGCACCACACTGTCGGCCTTCTGGATTCTGGCGCTCAACTCCTGGATGCACACGCCCGCCGGCTTTGAAATGATCAACGGCCAGGCGCACGTCACGAGTTGGCTGGAGGTGATCTTCAACCCGTCCTTTCCCTACCGCCTGGTGCACATGTTGCTGGCATCGGGCCTGACCGTGGCTTTTCTGGTGGCGGGCATTTCAGCTTACCGCTGGCTGCGCGACGACAAAACCGCTGAAGTCATAGCCAGTCTGAAAACCGGGGTGTACCTTGCGGCCGTGCTGATTCCGCTGCAAATCATCGCCGGCGACCTGCACGGCCTGAACACGCTGGAGCACCAACCCGCCAAGCTGGCGGCGATGGAAGGCATCTGGGAAACACAGCGCGGTGCGCCCGCCGTGTTGTTTGCCGTGCCGGACAGCGAAGCGCGTAAAAACCGCTACGAAATTGCCATTCCCAAACTCGCCTCGCTGTACCTCACGCACGACGCCGACGGCCTGGTCCGGGGCATCAATTCCTTTGAGGGCAAACACCCGCCGGTGGCGCCGGTGTTTTGGGCCTTCCGCATCATGGTTGGCATGGGCATGCTGATGCTGCTGGTCAGCTGGGCTACAACCTGGCAGCTCAAACCATGGCAGGCTGGAAACGGCCGGCAGCTCAAGGACTGGCAAGCAAAGCTGCTGGTGGCCATGACGTTTGCCGGCTGGGTCGCGCTGATCGCTGGCTGGTATGTGACCGAGATCGGCCGACAGCCCTGGCTGGTCACCGGTGTGCTGACGTCGGCCGAAGCGGCTTCAAAAGTGCCGGCGCCGCGTATTGCCTTCACGCTGGTGATGTACCTCGGCTTGTACGCCGCGCTGATCGTGGCCTATATCTCGGTGGTGTTTTACCTGGCGCGGCACAAGAAACACGCTGACAAACCCTTCGGCGACGACCACACGGCGGGTGACACCGAAAAGGAACTCAACGTCGTCAACTACCCGGAAAAAGAAGGAGCCGCCCATGCTTGATCTTGCGCCCGATCTGACACAAGCGGCCGGCTGGATGCCGATTGTCTTCCTGGTGGTGATGGGGCTGGCGATGCTGGCCTATGTGATTCTGGATGGCTACGACCTCGGCGTGGGTGTGCTCATGCGCCGCGCCAGCGACGATGACAAGGACACCATGATCGCCAGCATCGGGCCGTTTTGGGACGCCAATGAAACCTGGCTGGTGCTGGGCGTGGGCATACTGCTGACGGTTTTTCCGATGGCGCACGGCGTGATCCTTGGTGCGCTTTACCTGCCGGTGGCCTTCATGCTGATCGGCCTGACGCTGCGCGGGGTGGCCTTTGACTTCCGCGTGAAGGCGCGCGCGGCGCACAAGCCGCTGTGGAACCGGCTGTTTTACAGCGGCTCCTTGCTGGCCAGCTGGAGCCAGGGGTACATGCTGGGATCGCTCATCACCGGCTTTGCCGATAGTTGGTGGAACATGCTCTTCAATGCCCTCATAGGCGCGGCGCTGGTGGCTGCCTACTGCCTGATGGGCGCAGGTTGGCTGATCATCAAGTCCGAAGGCGAGCTGCAGCTCAAGGCGGTGCGCTGGGCGCGCGGCAGCCTGTGGTTCACCATGGCCGGTGTTGCCGCAATTTCGGTCGCCACACCGCTGGTCAGCCCGGTCATTTTTGCCAAGTGGTTTTCGTTTCCAAACATCGTGCTGCTGATCCCGATTCCAATCGCCACGGCGGTGCTGTTTGCGGTGATCTGGCGCAGCCTGCAGCGCCTGCCGGTGCGCCTGGGTCAGGGCAACGAATACGGCGCCTGGGTGCCGTTTGGCGCGACGGTGGGTGTGTTTCTGCTGGCGTTTTACGGGCTGGCCTACAGCCTGTTCCCGTGGCTGGTGATCGAGCGCATCACCATCTGGCAGGCGGCCACAGCGCCTGCCGCGATGGGCGTGATTCTGGCCGGCGCGGTGGTGGTGTTGCCCATGATCATCGGCTACACGGTGTTTGCCTACCGCGTGTTCTGGGGGAAAAGCGTGGCTCTGAAGTATTAAATCTGGAAAACGCAGTTGACCGCTTCGGCCGACCAGGCCGCATGGGCGTTGACATGCGAGGCTACGACTGTATTCGTCTTTTGGGTAACAGCGCTGCGCACCCGATTGAGCCGCTGCGGCACGCCTGGGGGCGTTGCTCCGCCCTGCAGGCGGTAGCCTGCTGCGTTGTTACGCCTACCCAGACCCGCCCGCAACGGCCCACTCGGGCGCGTCCACCGCAGCTTTCAGGTTGAATCCCGGCCCAGGTTGGCGATAAAATGGCGCACCCCAAATAGCCGGCCCATCCTTATGCGAACTCAGAGCAAGTACAACGCATCCCTGCAGTCGGCCGATGGCCTGAGCGACGAGCAACGCCAGGCTGCGGAACAAAAATTCATTGACGTGCTGGAGCACGTGCTGGGTGGCCCGTCCGCCGTTCGCGGCGCCTACGTGGAATGGCTGGCGGTGCGTTCCATGCGCGCCGAAAATCCGCTTGTTCCGCGCTCCGCCGAGGAACTGCAGGCGATTGCCCGCTGGGAACAGGCCGCCGAACACGCCACGCGTGCGGTATTCCGCCAAATGCAGATCGCCGCCAACAACGCGTTTTTCGAGCTGCACATCTGGAATTCGCGTACGCAGTGAGCTACCGCTCGTCGTAGCTGATGCTCACATGGGGGCTGAGCGGCCGCGCCTGGCAGCTCAGCACAAAACCTTTTTTGACTTCCCAGTCTTCCAGCGTGAAGTTTTTTTCCATGGCCACCTCGCCGTCCAGCACCCTAGCGCGGCAGGTGCAGCAGACGCCGCCCTTGCAGCTGTAGGGCAGGTCCAGTCCTGCAGCCAGCGCCACGTCGAGCACGCGTTCATGCGCGTGCATCTGAAGTTCGTGGGATTTCCCGTCCAGTTGCACCGACAGGCGGATGGGCCCGGCGGCATCTGCGGGTTTTAAGCCATTTTGGCCCTCAGCCCTTATTTGGCGTGCGTCAATAGCTCCTGAATTGATAGCGAATGCAGGCAGGCCGGCACTCGTGAAACGTTCGCTGTGGATACGCTCACGCGGCACACCGGCAGCCAGAAGCGTCTGTTCGCAGCCTTCGATCATGGCCTCGGGGCCGCAGATAAAGGTTTCGGCTATGGTGGCGGCTGGCACCAGGCTGGCCAGCAATTCGCCGACCTTGGCCGCATCGAGTCGGCCGTTGAACAGCGCGACTTCCTGGGTCTGGCGCGACAGCAGGTGAATCAAATTCAGGCGCGCCGGGTAGCGGTCCTTCAGGTCCTGCAGCGCCTCGTTGAACAGGATGGAGCTGCTGCGCTGGTTGCAGTAGACCAGTGTGAAGGTCGAGTCTGGTTCGCCAGCCAGCGTGCTGGCGATGATGGACAGCAGTGGCGTGATGCCCGAGCCGGCGGCCCAGCCGACGCGGTGCACCGCGCCTGTACTGCGCGGCGTGAAGCGACCCTCGGGCGGCATCACATTCAGCGTCTCGCCGGGCTGCAGCTGCGTCGCCCAGTTGGAGAACACACCGCCTTCGACCGGCTTGATGCCGACCTCGATCTCGCCGTGGGCAGCGAAATGCTGCGTGCTGCTGCAGATCGAATAACTGCGGCGCACCTCGTTGCCGTCTATCCTTGCCTTGAGCGTGAGGAACTGGCCCGGCGTGAAGCGGTACATGTCCTGCAACTCGGCCGGGATTGCAAAGCTGACGGCCACTGCGCCAGCGGCTTCGGGCGTAACGCGTGAAATGGTGAGTGAATGGAAGTAGGACATGTGAAGTCAGTTGCCAGTGTTTTCTTGACCAGCCGGGGCCGCGGAACCGGCTTTGCCGGGCCGCAGGCGCAGCGCCCCCTCGGGGGGCAAAGAGCTACGCGGAGTGAGCGAACGTGGGGGCATCAATAACTTTTGAAGTAGTCGAACGGCTCAAGGCAGTTCAGACATTTGTAGAGAGCCTTGCACGCGGTGGAGCCAAAGTGCGAGGTCTCGGTGGTGTTGGCCGAGCCGCATTGTGGGCAGGCCACGGCACCGGTGGCACTCAGGCGCGGCGCAAAACGGACGACCCGGTCGCTGCTGGGGTCCAGGGTGTGCGGCGGGGCAATGCCGTAGCTGCGCAGCTTGTCTTTGGCAGCCGCCGTGATCCAGTCGGTAGTCCAGGCCGGTGCAAGCTGTGTGGTGATGCGCGCGCTGAGCTGGTGCTGCGCCAGGGCCGAGCGGATGTCATCGGCAATCTGGTCCATGGCCGGGCAGCCGCTGTAGGTTGGCGTGATGATGATTTCCAGACCTTCGTCGTCCTCGCGCACATCGCGCAAAATGCCGAGTTCACGGATAGACACCACCGGGATTTCCGGATCCGGCACGGCGTCCAGCGCCTCCCAGACCTGCTGCACCCGGCTGACAGCGGCCTGCATCACCACCACCGCCCGCTTGCGGGGGGTGTTTCATAAAAGCCTAAAGCTCGTGGTGAGCGCGCAGCGTTCACCATAGAGCCGCTGGGTGTGCGCGCGCCAGCGACTGCATCTCGGCCAGCAGCGGCGCCAGGTGTTCGCTGTGTTGGCCGGCTTTGCCGTGGGGCAGGGCGGCTTGAAGCAGCGGCGGGCGCGACAGGCTGGCTTCGTTCAAGGCATCGTTGACCAGTTCGTCCCAGTGGACGCGCAGCGTCGGCGCTTCACCGTTCCAGAATTCTGCGGTGTAGGGCAGCAACTGGTTCAGGGCGGCCTGGGTGCGGTCATGCGACTCAGCCGTGCCGTCGCCGAGCCGGATCAGCCAGTCGCGCGAGTGGCGAAAGTGGTAAGCCACTTCCTTGAGCGATTTGCCGGCAATGCCCGCAAGCTGCGCATCGGGGGACTTTTGCAGTGCTTCCCACTGCAGCAGCATGAAGGTGCTGTAGAGGAAGTTGCGGACAATCGTCACCGCGTAGTCGCGCTCCGATGCCGCAGAGGCATGCGGCAGTTCCAGCAAGGTGAAGTTGCGGAAATCAGCGGCATCGCGGAAATAGGCCAGCGAATCCTCGGTGGCGCCATCGCCCTTTACGGTCGCGGCATGCTGATAGAGCATGCGCGCCTGGCCGATCAGGTCCAGGCTCATGTTGGCCAGCGCGATGTCTTCTTCGAGCACCGGCCCGTTGCCGCACCACTCGGCATTGCGCTGGCCCAGCACCAGCGCGTTGTCGGCCAGATGCAGCAGTTGCTCCAGCGGGGCTTGAACAGGGGTGGCGACGGCATCCATCACATGTGGCCCACTTCGTCGGGAATTGTATAAAACGTCGGGTGCCGGTAAATCTTGTCGGCCATGGGCTCGAAAAACGCCGGCTTGTCGTCGGGCTCGCTGGCAGTGATGGTGCTGGACGGCACCACCCAGATGCTCACGCCTTCCTGGCGGCGGGTGTAGACATCGCGCGCCATTTGCAGCGCCTGCTGCGCATCGACGGCGTGCAGGCTGCCGCAGTGTTTGTGCTCCAGGCCCTGCTTGGACCGGACAAACACTTCCCACAAAGGCCACTCATTTTGCGGTGTTGTCATGCTGCCTCCTTCAATTGGCGTGCGCGCTGTTTGGCCGCATGCGCTTGCGCTGCATCGCGCACCCACTGGCCGTCCTCGTGCGCCTTCACGCGGTTTGCTAGGCGCTCCTTGTTGCAGGGGCCGTTGCCGTTGACGACTTCCCAGAACTCGTCCCAATCGATGGCGCCGTAGTCGTGCTGCTGGCGGTCTTCGTTCCACTTCAGGTCGGGGTCGGGCAGGGTCACGCCGAGGACCGCCGCCTGTGGCACGGTGGCATCCACAAATTTCTGGCGCAGGTCGTCGTTGGAGATGCGCTTGATGCCCCAGCGCATGCCTTGGGCGGTGTTGGTGCTGGCGGCATCGGGCGGCCCGAACATCGCCAGCACCGGCCACCACCAGCGATTCACCGCGTCCTGCACCATGGCGCGTTGCTCGGCGGTGCCCTGCATCTGCACCATCAGGCTTTCAAAGCCCTGGCGCTGGTGAAAACTTTCTTCCTTGCAGATGCGGATCATGGCGCGTGCATACGGGCCGTAGGAACAGCGGCAGATCGGCACCTGATTCATGATGGCCGCACCGTCGACCAGCCAGCCGATCACGCCAACGTCGGCCCACAGCAGCGTCGGGTAATTGAAGATGGAGCTGTATTTGGCCTTGCCGGTGTGCAGTGCATCGAGCAGGCTGTCACGGCCCACGCCCAGGGTTTCGGCAGCGGAATACAGGTACAGGCCATGACCGCCTTCGTCCTGCACCTTGGCCAGCAAAATCGCCTTGCGTTTGAGCGAGGGCGCGCGCGATATCCAGTTGCCTTCGGGCTGCATGCCGATGATTTCGCTGTGCGCATGCTGGCTGATCTGGCGCACCAGGGTGCGGCGATAGGCCTCAGGCATCCAGTCCTGCGGTTCTATCTTCTGGTCCGCGTCGATTTTTTCGTCGAAGCGCGTTTGCAGTGCGTCGGGCGCCGCGCCAACAGCTGTCAGCGCGGGCGCTGACCCATCGGGCACGTCAAGGGATTGGGTGTACATGGCTTGTCTCCTGTCGCTGAGGCTCGCCTCACAGGCGATTTTTCCCAGTATATCAATTAACCGACCGTTCGGTCGGTTAATTGGCGCTCGCCCGTTCAGGCGGCGCGTTCCAGGTCAGCCAGCAGCGCATCGGCAGAGGCGTAACGCGCTTGCGGGTCCTTGGCCATCAGCCGGTTGACGATGGGCTGCAGCGCCGCATGTGCCGGCGGCAGGGCCGGTGTCTCGGCGTGCAGGTGCTTGGCCAGCAGCAGTTCCAGCGACTCGGCCACAAAAGGGCGCTGGCCGGCCAGCATCTCGAAAAACATCACGCCCAGGCTGTAAAGGTCGGTGCTCGCCGTCACCGCGCGGCCGCCGGCCTGCTCGGGACTCATGTAATACGGCGTGCCCACCACGTCGCCGTGCCGGGTCTGGGTCATGTCCAGCTTGTCGGCCTGCAACATGGACTTGGCGATGCCGAAGTCGGCCAGCGCCACGCTGCCATCGTTGCGCAGCATGACGTTTTCGGGTTTGACGTCGCGATGCACGATGCCGTGGCTGTGGATGGCCGACAGCGCCTGCGCGATCTGCCGCACCACCGTCACGGCGCGTTCGCGCGTCATGCCGGGCCCGAACAGCGCGCGCATGTCGCCGCGTTCGAAGTACTCCATCGCGATGTAGGCGTGGTCGTCAGTAAAGCCCTGGTCATGGATGCGGATCACCTGCGGGTGATCGATCTTGCACAGCAGGGCGTATTCCTGGATGAAACGCACCAGGTGCTCCGACGCCTCCTTGCCGCGCGAATCCAGCACCTTGAGCACGATGGGCAGGCCGTCGCTTTCGCGTTCGGCCAGGTAAACCTCGGTCATGCCGCCGGAGCCGATCTTGCGCGTGAGGCGGTAGCCCTTGAGCCGCACGGTCTCGCCTTCTGCGCCGTCAAAACGCATGCCCCTGAGCGCCGCCAGCTTGGACTGCAGCGCGTCCTTGACCGCGCGAGCCGTGATGTCTGAATTGATCTTCACCGCTGCGCTGACTTCGTCGGCGCGTTCGGTCAGGCTGGCCATGCCGTGGATCTTGTCGTCGAGTTGGGTGACGAGGCCGGTGATCTCGATCACCTCCAGCGCAGGCAGGCCGCCGCGCAGCGCCACGCTGTCGCGGGTGCCGGTCTGTATGCCTGCCCCGGCTTGCGCCAGCACGCTGTCGCTGGCAAGCACGGTCCAGCCGCGCTCGCGCGTGGTGGCCTCCAGCCGTGCCGCCAGGCCGACGGTGTCGCCGACCGGGGTCAGGTCTTCGCTGTCGTCCGCACCCATGCGGCAAAGACGGACTTCCCCGTCATGCAGGCCGACACCGATGGCAAAGGGCGGCAGGCCGCGCGCCGGGAAACGCTGCTCCAGCCAGGCGCGGAATTCCTGAATGGCCAGCGCCATGGCGAGTGCCGCAGAGATCGCGCGGCGCGGCGCCGGCAGCGGCGAGCCGCTGAGGGTGTCGGCAAACACCGCCATCAGCCCGTCGCCGACAAACTTCAGGTGGCGCCCGCCGTTTTTCAGCACCGGCTGGCAGCTCCGTTCAAAGTACTCGGTCAGCAACTGCGAGACCTCGGCGGCGTCGAGCTTTTCGGCCAGTGAGGTGAAGTTGCGTATGGTTGATATGAGCACGGTGGCCTGCAGCGTCTGGCCCGGGTCGCCGCCTGCGGGCGGCACGGCCAGCGCAAACGAGCTGGCCTGCCGGCCGCCCATGCTGTCGGAAAATGACGCGCGCAGGCGCACCTCCAGCGCGGCCAGTCCCGTGTTGATACGTTCCTCGACGCGGGCCTTTTTGCGGATCTGGGCCTCCACCGCATCCAGCAGTTCGGTGCGCGTGAAGGGTTTGGACAGGTAGTCGTCGGCGCCGCCGGTCATGCCGCGCCGCATGCTGCCACGGTCGTCCAGCGCGGTCAGCAGCACAAAAGGCGTGGTCGCCAGTTGGCCGTCGGCACGCACCGCCGCCAGCAGCGCAAAGCCGTCCATGCCGGGCATGTTGACGTCCGAGATGATCAGGTCCGGCGTGCGCGACCGGGCCTGGGCCAGCCCGGCTTCGCCGTCGGCCGCGGCCACGGTCTCGAAACCTTCGAGGCTCAAGAGGCGAACGATGTTGCTGCGGATGGCATCTTCGTCCTCGACCACCAGAATCAGCGCCATCGTCGGTCCCTTGCCGGCTGCGTCAGCCGCCGTGTTCCAGCGTGAAACCCGCGTTGCGGTCCTGGCCCAGGCGCGCCACCATCTGCGGCAGGGCGGCCTGCAATTCGGCCTTCAGGGTGTGCGGCGGGTTGATCACAAACATGCCGCTGGCCGGCAGGCCGGGCCGCTTGACGTCGCCGGATTCGTCGGTGGTCAGCTTGCTGGACTTGACGGTCAGGGTCGCATTGAGCCAGCTGCGGCCGGCCTTGACCGCCAGGGTTTTGAGTTTGCGCGGTAGGTCGTGCGCTTCCGGCCGCGGAATGATGGGGTACCAGACCACATAGGTGCCGGTGGCAAAACGCTTGACGGCGTCAGCCATGCAGGCGACCACCCGCGCGTAGTCGGTCTTGATTTCGTAACTCGGGTCACACAGCACCATGGCGCGCCGGGCCGGTGGCGGCAAAAAAGTCTTCAGCACTTCAAAGCCGTCTTCGCGCGTGACGCTGACCTGCCGGCCCGCGCCGAGTTGCTCAATGTTGCCGCTGAGCGACTTGAAGTCGGTGGGATGCAGCTCGAACAGCTTGAGCTTGTCGCGGCCGCTGAGGAATTTTTGCGCGATGAAAGGCGAGCCGGGGTAGATCTTCAGCTGGGCCGGGTCGCCGGTTTCGGCAAAAGCCTGGTTCAGGCTGCGCAGCAGGTCGACATAATCCTGCAGGGCCGGTGCCAGCGCCTCATTGGCGGGCGGTTTTGCTTTTCGTGACGCTATTGTTTTGATAGCTGTTTGCGCAGTACCGGCGGGGGTTAGAGGCACATTTGGTACTGAAATCAGGCGAAACACACCGTCTTTGGCCTCGCCGCTGGTTTCGGTGTAATCGCCGTCGAGCCGGTACAGGCCAGCACCCGCATGGGTGTCGAACACGGTGAGTGCCGTGTCTTTCTGGGTCAAATACTTCATCAACGCGATCAGCGTGGTGTGCTTGAGCACGTCGGCGTGGTTGCCGGCATGAAAGGCGTGGCGGTAACTGAACATGGGCCTATGTTAACGGGCTTGGCCGGCGGCAAGTGCCCGCAGCCTGGCGGCTTGCCGGCGCTGCGACGGCGGTTCCCGGCTGCGGCGACGGTCGCCTGCCTTGCCCGATCCACGCCTCGCATGCGTTGCTCGCAGCTTTGTCGGCGGGCCACTGGGTACCAGCCGCGAGTGCCAGAAACCCGCTCTGGCCGCGCTGCCCCTGTGCATGGAAAACCACGCGAAGATCCAGAACAGCCGAAAATTCGACGGCTTTTGGGCCTGCAGTCGCAGAAAAAGGCCCGCTTCCGTCCTTTAAGGGGCAAGGACTGGCGGAAAAACCGCCAGCTTTGTATAATCGTGGGCTTCGCAGCGACTGGCTGGCCCCGCGGCGAAGTATCTTTCCCCACCTAAGAGGTTTCCATCAGAGAAACACCGACCGTGGAAAAGGGCTGCTCAAACCAACTTTTGAAAAGTAAACCATGACAACTTTCAGCGCAAAACCCGCTGACGTGGTGCATGAGTGGTTTGTGATTGACGCGACCGACAAGGTCCTCGGACGAGTAGCCAGCGAAGTTGCTCTCCGTTTGCGCGGCAAACACAAGGCCATTTATACGCCTCACGTCGATACCGGTGACTTCATTGTCATCATCAACGCAGCCCAGCTGCGCGTCACCGGCGCCAAGTCGACTGACAAGATCTACTACCGCCATTCCGGTTACCCCGGCGGCATCTCGGCGACCAATTTCAAGGACATGCAGGCCAAGCACCCAGGCCGCGCTCTGGAAAAAGCCGTCAAGGGCATGTTGCCCAAGGGCCCGCTCGGCTACGCCATGATCAAGAAGCTCAAGGTCTATGGTGGTGCAGAGCACCCGCATACTGCCCAACAGCCCAAAGTGCTTGAAATTGCAGCTTTATCTAACGGGGTAGCCAAATGATCGGTGATTGGAACAATGGCACCGGCCGTCGCAAATCCAGCGTCGCCCGCGTGTTTATCAAAAAAGGCACTGGCAAGATCACGGTCAATGACCGCGACATCCAGACCTTCTTCGGTCGCGAAACCTCGATCATGATCTGCAAGCAGCCGCTGCACCTGACCAACCATGTCGAAACCTTCGACATCATGGTCAACGTTCACGGCGGCGGTGAGTCCGGCCAGGCCGGCGCGATCCGTCACGGCATCACCCGTGCACTGATTGACTACGACACCACACTCAAGCCGGTGCTGAGCCAGGCCGGCTTCGTCACCCGTGACGCCCGTGAAGTCGAGCGTAAAAAGGTCGGTTTCCGTTCGGCACGCCGCCGCAAGCAGTTCAGCAAGCGTTAAAACGTTTCTGCTGTCCCCGAAAAAAGCCGCCCGGCCTTGCGCCTGGCGGCTTTTTTCATGGCCGTGTCGCCGCATGCTGCAGCGACACAAGCGCTTGCGTTGCTTACCGGCCCCAGTCCGCCGGCCGGCGCATCTGCGTGCAC